>JBAZRU010000469.1:0-5939 GCA_041662805.1 Candidatus Hydrogenedentales bacterium
TCCTTCATCCGTGCCCAACCGGCGGATTCCGTCGCCGCCTTCAGTGCCGATTGCCACGGCTTCGCGAGGATGTCGTAGACGTTGAGCGCGTATTCCATTGCTTCTTCTTTCGTGACGGTATCGTCGCCATCAAGCAATGCCACGAGGCGCTGGCTGCGACGGTTTTGATTATCCCAGCCTACGTTGTAGATGTAGTCGGGGTACTTTTCCGGCGTCATCGAACTGCCCTTCATCATATTCGCCGGGCTGATGTTGCAGTTCTGCATGTAGCCCTGTTCGGGGTTCGCGATCTGCACCAAGTCCGCGATCGGATGCATGCCTTTCCACATGGAGGCTTCCGTCGCGGGAACGGGAGCATTCCAATCGTAGCCGGCAGGCCGGATAGGCGTGCGCCCATTGCGCACGTACTGGATGTTTCCATCGCGATCCGCGAACATGAGGTTCTGGTCCATCAGTTGCAGCATTCCCGCTGCTTCGTAGAATTCGGCGCAGTTCTTGGCCACGCACATGCGATAGGACTGTTCGAACGCGCCCATTTCGGTGAAGTACGGCGAGGCTCCGACGTAGGCAATACCCGCCTTTTCGTCCAAATCGATCACCGGACCCAAATGCGTGTCCGCGGTTGGTCTCGTTATCGGTTTCTCACCTTTGACCTCGATGTTGAGCATGCGCGGCTTCGCGGCCCGCCACTCGCCTTCGTACTCATACTTCGGGCTGAGCATATTCGATAGGTCGACCTTCACGGAGAATACGTCGCCAGTATCGGGTCCGCCCGTAGTTGGCGCCCATCCGATATGCTCGGTATGGCCGAAGGCCATAAGCGGGGAGCCTACCAGGAAGAATCCGCTCATATGCAGCTTGGCGCCGTGCACGCGGGCTTCGTGGAAAACCGACATGCCCTCCCACGACAAATGCGGGTCGGACAGCAGGATTCCGCATCCATCCGCGCTGCGCTTGGGTGATACCGCCCACTCGTTGGATGCGCCGGCCTTCTTTTCGCGGTGTTCGAGATCGCCGAAGACATTGCCGATAGGCCAGCGCAGGATCATTGCGCGCCCGATAGCGGCGCACTGCCATCCTTCGAGATCGATCACCCAATCGGGGGCGGGGGCGGGATGTTCCGCGACGTATGCCTGCACGCCGGCCATGAAGTTGTCGCCAAGCCCTTTGAGCTCCGGCGGGGCAGAGTCCCAATACTCTTTGCACATGTCCGCGTTTCGGAGGAGTTGCATGGCTTGGTCGCCCTCGGCGGCGTCTTTTCCGAAGTACTTCGCGGCAGTGCCACAGGCGATGCGGACGTTCGCGTAGATGTCCGCCAGACGGTCTTCGGCCTGAGCGTAACCCAAACCATATGCGGCGGCTTCATCCGTATCCGCGTAGATATGAGGCACGCCCCACGTGTCGCGGTAAATAGTGACGGTCTTTCCCTCGGCCTTAGCCGGTGCGGCCGATTCAGGCTCCGCGGGGGCGGCGGGAGCGCTTGGCTCTTCTTGGACTTGCGGTGGAGCGGGAGGGGGCGTTTCCGGAGCAGGGGCGGGCTTGCCACATCCTGACCATCCGAGAATAAGCGCGATTGCACAAAGTCCAAGCAGTACCTTACGTTTCATGGCGGGTCTCCAAAATTACATGAATCCTTCGTGCCGCCGCGGCGACTCCTCAAGCGGTCACGCAACGATGCGGGTCAGACTCCAACTGCCGGGCATGGGGAAACTCAGGTCCGGCAGACACACACGAGGAAGTGTCTCACAACGGAAGGGGACCGTCAACCGGTAGGGCGCGGCACTCGGATGCACGGGTACAGTGGGACGCGTTCGCCACTGGCGGCGGACGGCTACACTACGGTTGTGCGGAGAGTTTCTTCACGTACCGGTATGTCTCAACCTGAGAGCCGTATTGGCTTGCCCCCTGGCGGACGTATTGATTCGATTGGAATTCGTCGAGCACGCGGGCCTTGTACTTGTCCGCGACCTGGATAGCCATGACATCCACGACCTGTTGCTGCAGTTCCGGGTCGTACACCGGAAATGCGGCTTCGACGCGCCAGTCGAGATTGCGTTCCATGAGGTCCGCGGAACTCAAGTAAACGAGCCGGTCTTTTCCTTTGCCGAAAATGTAGCACCGCTGGTGTTCGAGGAAACGGTCGACGATCGAAATGGCGCGGATATTCTCGTGCGGAAGCATCGCATAGGTGGTGCGAACGACGAGGTCCATTTTGACGCCGGCGTCGGCGGCTTTGCTCATCTTCTTGAGGATCTTGGTGTCCGTCAGGTGATTCACCTTCAAGAAGACATACCCGTCCGCGCCTTTTGCCTTTTCGCGCGCCAGGAGTTTCAGGAACATCTTGCGCGAATTGAACGGCGATATCATGAGGTGTTTGAGTTTGGGCATCGGCATGGTGCGCATTTTCGATGCGCCGTCGAATACTTCGAAGACCTCGTCGACTTCCATGGTCAGCCGCTTGTCCGTCGTGAGCAAAAGGCTGTCGACATAGAGCTTCCCAGTGACTTCGTTGAAGTTGCCGGTGGACAGCCCCGCATAGAGAACGCCCGCCCTTTTGATCAGCAAGAGCTTGCTGTGGACCTTCATCGGCGGCATGCCGAACATGACGCGCGCACCCACTTCCGTGAGCTGTTCGGCAATACGGAGATTGTTCTTCTCGTCGAACCGCGCTTGAAGCTCGATCGACGCGAATACCTTCTTGCCGTTCCTCGCCGCGTTGATGAGCGCGTTGACGATATGGGAATTCCGCGCCGCGCGGTAGATG
Organism: Candidatus Hydrogenedentales bacterium; assembly: GCA_041662805.1. Classification (GTDB taxonomy): domain Bacteria; phylum Hydrogenedentota; class Hydrogenedentia; order Hydrogenedentales; family SLHB01; genus JAIBAQ01. Next base: position 2,765 of record JBAZRU010000469.1, read on the forward strand.
CACATTTTGATTTCGTCGACCTTCGGGTCGATGGCCGCCTCGCGCAGCAGCCGGATGAGATGGTCGAAGGACTGGTACGGATACGTCACCAACAGGTCGCGGCTCTTGATGGTTTCGAGCATGGGTTGCTTTACGCGGTCCAGCACGGGATGCGGCACGGGCGTGAGCTTCTTGAACGACATCTCGGGACGGTGGTTCGGGAACTGCATGAGGTCCCGCATGTTGTGATAGCGTCCGCCGCCGATGAGGGCGTCGTCCACCGTGATTCGCAATTCTTGCCGGAGCAGCTTCAGCAGGCCAGGGGGGATTTCCTCGTCGTAGACGAGCCGCGTGGGGCGGCCGCCTTTTCGTTGCTGAAGGACCCGTTCCATTTTGCGCGCATAGCCTTCGCTGAAATCGTTGTCGATGTCCAACTGGGCGTCGCGCGAAATCTTGAATTCGAAGGCTTCGATGCGCTCGTACTCGAAGATGTAGAAGACTTCATTCAACTGATGCCGGATGACGTCATCGATGTACATGATATTGCCGTTGGGCAATTCGACGAAGCGAGGCAAATCGGACGGGATCTCTAGAATGGCGTAGATGGCCTTCTTCGCCCACATCTTTACGGCAAAATACAGCGCGCCGTCGTTGAGCTGGGGAAAAGGCTGGCCGTCGCGAAGGATGATCGGGACCAAGCTGGGCAGCACGTGCTCGCGGAAGAATTCCTGGAGCCATTTGGCGACGCCGTCAGTGCTCTTGGCGATATCTTTTTCCGTGAGGATGCGCACGCCTTCCGCACTGAGCGCCTTCGTAATTTCCGCATACGCCGCGCGGGAGCGCTCATCCAGGTCGCGCGATTTTTCCGCGATGCTTTCGAGAAGCGCCATCATGGCCTTTTCGCCCAGCTCGATGCGGCGCTGAATACTGGCGACGCGAACCTTGAAGAATTCGTCCATGTTGGACGAGAAGATACCAAGGAACTTCAGCCGTTCCATGAGGGGATTGCGCGGGTCTTCCGCCTCCTGCAAGACGCGCTCATTAAAGGAGAGCGTGGAGATCTCGCGGATTTGGAAGAGGTTCTTGATAAATTGCTCTTGGGCTTTCATGGACATGTCCCGGGAATCAGCTTGCGCCTACTCGGTTCCTCCCCAGTATAAACATCGCCGCGCTCAGGGGTTAACGTGCGCCTCAGGAAAAGCATGCCTGCTCTACGTGCAGCAATCAGGCACTATAGCAGATGGGGTGGAAGCGGGTCATCTCGCGGGCGGCGCGTAGGCATTGGAGTGCTGAAGCCTAAGAGCCGGCAAGATGCCAGCGGTACAGAATGCAAGATGCCTGCGGTGCAGAATGCGGGATAAGGGAGGTGCAAAATGCAGAATACGGGCGGTGGTATTTGTACCGCCGCCATCCAGGCGACATTCCGCGGTAAGGGGACGTTGGTGTGCTGAAGCCCAAGAGCCGGCAAGATGCCAGCGGTACAAAATGCTAGATGCCGGCGGTGCAGAATGCGGGATACGGGCGGTACAAGATGCGGAGCGAGATCTGCTTGCAGGTTCGCGAATTGTCGGCTTTTCGTGTATGTGGTAAGCTAAGGTAAGGACTGGTTGTACTATGGGAAAGAGCCTCTTCAGAAACGCGAGCACGTTTGCGCGGAACGTGGCGGCGCACGGGAAGCGTCTCTTGCTGAAGCAAGAGACTCTGGACGACGTCGTGGAAGGCGTGTCGAAAGACACGAACAAGTTCAAGCGGGCCGTCAAGAACGTCAAGAGCGAGGGCAGGTATTTCGAGGCGACGCGGCTGACCGAGAAGGGGCGGCGCGCGTACAATGAGAAGAATTTCGCGAAAGCCGAAGACTACTTCCGCCGGGCGATTGTCGCGGATGCGACCTATGCCTTGGCATACACGTATCTCGGCACCACCTTGTATCGCCAGGAACGCTTGCGCGATGCCACGCAATACTGGCTGAAGGCCGTCGAAGTGGCCCCCGGCAGCGATGCCGCGGCGAAAGCAGAGCGCTATCTGCGAAACATCAAGTTGCAGAAAGACGCGGTCATCGCCGAGCTCGAAGATCGCTTCAAGAAGTAGTGCGTCCGAAGCCACGTGCCCGGCAATCAACACGGGAGAGTCCTGTTGCCAATGTCTTTACCCCCTTCGTTTCGCTACGCGATGCCCACGGAGATCGTGTTTGGACTAGGCTGTTTCGACCAGCTCGCCGACATTGCCAGTCCCTTCGGCAAACGGCCGCTACTCGTCACGGGCCGCAACTCCGCGCGCACCATTGGCGCGCTGGATCGGGCGCTCTCCCAGTTGCCCCGGGCCGCCGTCTTCGATGCGGTCGAAGAGAATCCCTGCACCGCAACCTGCGAGCGTGCCGCCGAACAATGCCGGCAACTTGGGTGCGACCACGTCATCGCCATCGGAGGAGGCAGTCCCCTGGACGTCGCCAAGGCCGTCGCGGCGTTGGCGGTGAACCCCGGCCCCTGCAATTTGTATTTCGGTTCCGAGAAGCTCACCCACGGCGCGCTTCCCGTGATTGCCGTGCCGACGACTGCCGGCACCGGCAGCGAAGCCACGCCGTATGCAGTCATCGTGGATAGCACCGACGCCACCAAGCGGACTATCACCGCGAAGGCCTTGTTTCCTCGCGTCGCGCTACTCGACCCGGAGTTGACGCGCCCCATGCCGCGCTCCGTGACCGTCAACACCGGCCTGGATGCTTTGAGCCAGGCGATGGAGGGACTCGTCTCGCGCAAGTCGACGCCCGTCAGCGACACGCTCGCCATCGATGTCATCCGCCGCGTGAGAGCGAATCTGCCCTTGGCGATGCACGACGGGGACGATATCGATGCGCGTTCCGAGATGCTCTACGCAGCCATGCTGTCGGGATGCGTCATCGCGCAGACGGGCACAACCCTTGTTCATGGAATGGGCTATTACTACACCCTCGCGTGCGGCATTCCCCACGGCCTCGCGAACGGGCTGCTCCTGACCCCCATCTTTCAGTTCAACGCGGCGCAGGCCCCGGACAAGGTGCGCGCGATTGTGGAGGCCCTATCGGGCCGCCCCCTGTCGAGCGGTTCCCCCGCAACCCAGGTTGCCCACGAGCTGCATGCGTTCTTCCGCGAATTGGAGACGTCGCCGGCCGCCCGCGACCACGGTGTGGACGAGGGACGGCTGGCCGGTTTCGCGAAAG
>JBAZRU010000470.1:0-5934 GCA_041662805.1 Candidatus Hydrogenedentales bacterium
AGTCAACAATCATGAAACACCACGGCCGTCGGAAAAGTGCCATCCGTCGATCTCGTGTGCCGAACTGGAGTTAACCGGCTTCCCGATCACGGAGCAGGTTGCAGGAAGTCTTTCTCCAGCAACGACAGCCGCACGCCACCCTGCATGGTCGTAACCCACAGTTCTCCCGGCGCGCGCTCGAACAGGTACGGATAGGCCAGCGATTTGCCCGGCTGCCGCGCGATGACAACCGGTTTGCTCCACGCCTTACCCTCGTCATCCGAAAACGCGATGGACAACTCGCCCCGGTGATTGCTTACCGGCACTTCAGACCATTCGTTGTCGCCGCCCGACAGGGGGTACTCGGTCTTACCCTCGGGCAGCGGACGGTTCCAGGCGAGCATGATGCGGCCGTCGGCAAGGCGAAGCAGTTGACCGGGGGCGCTGCTCGCTTCGATTTGCGACAGCTGGATGACCCGCCACGATGCGCCGTTGTCGTCCGAATACGCATTCCAGAAGCGGCCCAGGTTCGTGCGGATCAGTTTCCACAGGCGTCCATCCTGAAGCTGAATGACCGTCGCTTCGGTCGCGCCGCCATGGTGCCCTTGCCCGCCAAGGTCGATAATGTTGCTGGCGCGCCAGGTTGCCCCGTCGTCCGCGGAGACGTAGGTGAGCACGGAATGCCTGCCTGGATTGTTGAGCAGCTTCATCGAGGTGAACACGACTTGGCCGTCTTTGGTTTGGATCATGTTGCGCACTGCGCCCGTCCAATCGTCGTGCATTTTCTGAGGCGCTTCCCAAGTCTTGCCGTTGTCGAGGCTGCGCATCGCGTAACACGGCAAACGCGTGCCGGGGTCGGCGTCGTGCTTGGCCGAATTCCAGCGCCAGTCCTTTTCGTTCATGTTCATGAACGCAACGACCAGCGCGCCGTTCCGCGTAAGAACCAGCGCGCGCTCGTTGCTCATGGAGAAGTTTTGTCCTTCGGAGAAGATGGGACGAGACTCCCACGAAACGCCTTCGTCTTTGCTCACGAGGACGTTGGTTGGGTCTACGGCGAGGATGCTGCCGTCGCCCATCCGCACGAAGGGCCCCAGGGTATCCGTCGGCAGCGGGCGGCAATTGGGATGAACCCAGAGCGCGTCGCCCTGAGCGTGCGCAGGAACACCGGATAGGCAAATGGCTGCAAGGGCGGTCAAGAGGATTGTGGTACGCATCATTTGGATACCCCCATTTTGATTCCATCGCCGCATGGCTCTATCGTGCACACGGAAGACTATACGGCAATTTCCATTGGGAGGGGAACCATGGACCGGCGCACATTTCTCGCGGGGATGGGTGGAAGCGCCTTGACGGCGAGGCTGGGGCAAACGGCATTTTCCGCAGCGAGTCCGGCGGATAGCTCAACAGGAGTGGCTTCGGCATATCCGGAGCGGGTGTTCGAGCGCGAGGGGGTTCGCGTCACGTTGGGCGAAATCCGGGTCGTGATGCGTGGGCCCATGTTTCCGACGCTTGCCCGGCTCGGCGGAGACACCGTCATGCTGCATGCGCATGCAGTGGAAGAAGGCGGACCACTTGCCGCCATTCGCTCGGAAGATTTGGGAGCCACGTGGAAGAAGGCGGACGCCGCAATCACCGGAATGGCGCTGAACACGTTTCGTCTTGCGAGCGGCAAGTGCGTTTCGATTCACTACGAAACACAACCAATCGAAGGCAAACCGGGATGGCGCGCGACAAAGCGGTGGGAGTCCACGGACAACTGGAAGACGGTGCAAGGTCCGCTTGCGGATGGCCTGCTCTACGTGCCGCCGGACACCCACAAGGCCGACCGTCCGAAATGGTTTCATGGAAACACGGTTGAGTTTCCCAATGGCGATTTGCTGGCCGCGATGCAAGACTTCCGCACGCCTTCCGAGTTCTCCACATTCGTGTCCATCTCGAAGGACAAAGGTCTAACTTGGGAGTTCCTCGCGGATGTTGGAAGCCTGCAAAATCTGGACGACTCCGAGGGGCTCACAAAGACTGGTTGGACTTTGTGGGGACCATGCGAGCCTAACATTGTGCACCTTGGAGAGGGGCGTCTCGTTTGCATCATGCGTTTAGTGAACGACGACTCGAATCCGCTCATGGCGAAACCGTCGGACACGTACCGCGACTTGTCCTACACGGTCTCCGGCGATGGCATCCATCCCGGAGACGCCTTGTCGCCGCATGCGTATTACACGCCCGGCCCGCCAAGCGCGCCGCTGGCAATTGCCTACTCGCGGGACTTCGGGAAGACTTGGACAAGACCAACACCCATGGGCCAGGCCCGCGGTTGTTTCCCGCGCATGGCGCAATCCGAAGGCGTGCTGGCGCTCACCTACGGCGGGCTGGCGTATCCGCGTTGGGGCAATTGCATCGCGTTCAGTGCGGACGCGGGAAAGACCTGGACCGGCGAGATCAACTTCGCGCCGTTCCTAACAACGGGTTATACGGACATCCTGGCGGTCGGTCCGAAGAAGTTTCTCTGCGTGTTCGATTGCACGCCACCGCAGCCCTGGAAAGACCACGCGGCGCATTGGGTGGGAGCGCTTGACGTGACGGTGTCGTGAATTTGCGCGCCGAGTGGCGCGTGGAGCGATCTCAAGTATCGACTTCGATTGAAATGCGAGCCAGAGCCCTCTCAGTCCTGTCCGCGTGTCATTATTTAACATAAACCTCATCCACGAAACACGTGCCCTCTTGGCCGGGATCGTTGTGGTCGACCGCGACGCCGCTGTAGGGGACTTTGCCCACGGAGATGCTCTCCGTCTTGCCCAGCAGCGCTCCCTTATGATCGAAGGCCCAGACGCGTTCGTAGTCCGTTCCGTTGGCGCTGGCCTCCACCACGCCGGACTGTTTGAGCCAGCGGACACGAACCCATGTCCATTGGTTGGGGTCGTGCTTGCCGAACAGCCGCTGATCGCCGTTGAAGTCCGACTGCAACATGCCGTCGCTTCGGAGGCCGATACGCAGGCACGCGCCGGATTTCCATCGCAGCGCCACCGCCGGTCCCCACGACATGCCGCCGTCGGTCCCTTGCTTCATCTTGAACCCGAAGCCTTGCGCCTCCATGGGCAACGCCTCCGTGAGGTACGCGTAGGTGCTCGCCTTGGCCGTGATCGCCAGGACTCCATCCTGATTCGCGAACGGATTGGCATTCGCGGGCGAAATACTGGGGGTGGATTTCAGAAGGCTATCCGCATCCCACATGAGGACCGTCCCAGTCCCCGCCGGCGCTTGGCTAAGCGCGCGCAATTCGTCCGTTCGCACCTTGCTCATCTCCGCGATACGCGCCTGCCGCTCATCGACGCCCTTGTCGACTTCGGCCTGCAACGCATCCGTCAGACGGGCGCGATAGTCCTTGTGCACAACGTCCATGAGCGCGGGGTCGCTCAACCAACCGGCAATCGTGTGCATGCGCCCGTTGGCCTGAAGCAACCGGTTCATCATTTCGGGAGTGGGCAGGGAGTTGTTGTTGCAGATGACGCCGATGCTGTTGCTTGCGTTGTAGCCCGAGACGAAATAGCGCAGGTAGTCGAAATCGGCATAGTTGCCTTCGCGGCCTTCGCCGCGCAGCACGAAATCGACATACGCGTCCGCCTGCGGCAAGAAACAAAATCCGTTGCCGAGCGCCGCGGTCGAGTGCCATTCGAGGATGCCGTCCTCGCCCAACAACGTACGCGTGCGGCGCGCCAACGCGTACAGCGCCGGGGCGTTCTCCGTGTATTGCCCGTCGAAGTAAAGCCCATCGGGCTTGTGCTCGGTCATCACTTTCGTTATCGCGTCCATGAACAGATCGATATTGACCCCGTCAGGCCAACCCGGCGGAAAGCCCGTTTGCTCGAAGTTGTCGAAACTGTTCATCGCCTTCGACTCGATCGGAGTTCCTTTCAGGAAGTAGTAGGGGCTGGTGTAGACGATGAAGCGCGTGCCGTGGTCGTGCATGGTCTTTCGCACGCGCGCAAATTCCGCCTCGCCGAGTCGCGGTTCGAATGCGAGGTTCCAGTCCTTCCATAGCATCACTTCGGCCTGAAGCAATACGGTGTTGCCTTCTTTCGACCACGCGATCAAATCCTCGTCCGCCGGGTAGCCCAGCTTGTTCGACCAATGCCACACGACGTTGTCGGCGACGGACCGTTTCCAGTCGTAGGGCTTCGGGGGGCATATGCCGATCCACAGCACGCCGTCCGCGGGAATCGTCATGCGCGTGGACGTCGATTCGTGGAGACTGTTGCCAAGGTCGAGGGCAGGGTCCGACGCGAACACGCCGTAGCCGCCCCACTCGTCGAGAATCAGGCAATTCGATTTGTAGGGGGCATAGAACCCAATGTCGATCATCCGCGTGAGCTCAAGCGTCACCGGTTCGTGCGCGTGAAACATGAACAGCGAGTCGCCGTTGGCGCGCAGATCCAGCTTGGGCGCGTCGAACCGCGCGAAGGCCAATCCAGGACCGGTGTGCGACAAGGCAGGGGGCGCTGTGACGCCGTCAATGTGCACTCGGACGATTTCGCGCTCATGGCCGATTCGCTGACGAAACACGCCGTTGCCCGCGGCATCAAGCGCGAAGTCCGCGCCCGTAGTGACGACGTGCAACCCATCGGAGGAAACCGTCGCGCTTTCGACAACCATTCCGCGCTGCGCGCCGGGGAACACCGCGGGGTTCATCAGTTCTTGAAACGTAGGCGCGGCGGCATACGCGGCTCCAGCCGCAACGAAGCACATGAACAGAATCGCATAACGCAACGCGCGAGCCTTGCTGAACACCCGAGAACTTCTTAACCGTCTGAGCGCACCCATTTCGCAAACTCCCCCAATTGGTCGGAAACGTGTAGATCTCTCGCAGGCATCATATCCGAACGGGCCGGTTCGACGCGTACCTTTGGAAGCTTCGTATCAGCGGATGGTGTAGCTGTAGACGGAAGCGCGCTTTAGTACAAAACGCAGTCGCACATCCCGGTCCGTGGGCAGGTCCGCGTGTTCATGCCAGCGCACCTCGTGTTTGAGCGAATCCGATTTCACGGCGATGCACTCGGCGGCGGTGTAACCAGTCAAGACTTCGCCGCTTCCATTGAGCACTTCCACCGCTACCTCGCCCTTGGACGCGTCGGCGTTGAGAAGCAACTTCGATCCAGGCGACTTGAACGCCGTGGTTTCAATCATCCCGTCCGCTTCCGCATCGAGCGAGACGAATCGGTCCAACGGCCAGGAAGCCCGCGCGATGGTCACGCGCTTCTTCGGAGTGGGTATGCCATGCGTCGTATTGATCGCCGTGTAGTAAATCCACATCTCGTCGCCGGCGACGACCGGCGTATTCGCGACGCCAAGGATGCAGCCCGCGTCGTAGGCGTGCGGCCCATTTGGAATCACGGGCGAGCGGTCCTCGCATCGTTCCCACGCGCGCCCGTCACGGCTGTGCACGAGTTGCGCGTCGATGGGTCCGTCTTGCCTGCTCTGTTCGGGGCCTGTCTCCTTCGGTTCGCCCATATAGCGAAAGTGCGTGAGGAAGCCCAGAAACTGGCCCCCGTACGGAAAAGCAGTCATGTTGTAGAAGTGAGAACAGATTCCTCCTTCCGCTTTCGTTTGCGCGTCGTCGGTCTCGTCGGGAGCCATAACCAAGACGGGCTCGCTCCACGTTTGCAGGTCCTTGCTCGTGGAGAGATACACGAGACGGCGGCTGTGCCCGCGATACTCGTGCGACTTCTTGTGAAACGCCAAGTACTCGCCTGTCCACGGGTCTCTGGCGAGCGTGCACGTGTCCCCGCCGTCCAGCACAAGACCTTGGGTGTCCGCGTGCCAGTGAATGCCATCGGCGGAAGTCGCAACCGCGTAACCCCGCTTGTCGCCGAACGTGCCCCGACCCAGCAGGGCGTAGCGTTTTTCGGAATCCGTTGCGGCCGCATCGAGCACGACGCTCGGGCTGTGCCAATCGAAAAC
>JBAZRU010000471.1:0-5919 GCA_041662805.1 Candidatus Hydrogenedentales bacterium
CAACGCGCGCACCTTATTCAGCCCAAAATAGAACATCTCGATCACGCCAAACACGCCAATCGCAAGAATGAAGATCGCGCACGAAAGTTCGAGCAGCGTGAACCCCGCGCTCCCTTTACCGCGTCGCCATGCGTTTCCCGCCATGTGCCTACTCCATCGCAGGCGGAATTACCCGCCGCAGTTCTTCCAAGGTTGTGTCGCCCGCCCGCACCCGCGTTGCGGCGTCCTGCAGAAGGGTGTTCATCCCATTGCGTACCGCGGCCTCCTGCAACGCCGATGTCCTGCTTCGCCCGAGAATGAGTTCGGATATCGCTTCGTTCACATGGAGCAATTCGCCGATTGCCGTGCGCCCGCGATAGCCAATCCCTTGACACGCTTCGCAACCACGGCCGCGCCGGTAGTCCCCGTCCCGCTCGGTCAGACCATAGTGGGCCAACAGCGTCTCTTCGGGATGGTCCGTTGTCGCGCACTGTGGGCACGTCAGCCTCACAAGCCGCTGCGCCAAGACGCCGGTGACCGAGGATGCAACCAAAAACGGTTCGATACCCATGTCGAGCAGGCGCGTGAACACGCCCGCGGCCGTGCCACTGTGGATCGTGCTGATGACCAGATGCCCCGTGAGTCCGGCTTGAATCGCCGTTCGGGCGGGCTCCGCGTCGCGAATCTCCCCGATCATGATGACCTCGGGGTCCTGCCGCAGCAGCGAACGCAACGCCGTCTCGAAAGTCAGCCCCGCGTGCGGCTTGACCTCCGTCTGCGCCACGCGTCCCAACCGATACTCCACGGGATCCTCGATGGTCGCGATATGCGGAGCTGGTTCGCGCAAGGAAAGCAGTTCGCGAAGTATCGCGTAGATGGTCGTGGTCTTGCCGCTCGAGCTTGGCCCAGTCAGCAGCAGCGTCCCCTGCGGGCGCAACAGCAGCTTCCGAAGCGTTCCAACCAACGAGGGTCGCAGCCCCAGCATATCCAGCGTATACGGCGAACCTTCGGTGTCGAGCAGGCGTACAACCACCTTTTCGCCGTGGACCGTTGGAAATGTCGACACGCGCATGCCGCGCCGGCACGGCGTGGCCTCGGGTTCGATCCGTCCGTCCTGGGGCATGTCGCGCTGATAGATCACAAGCTGCGCAAGAATCTTCAAACGCGCGACCATGCGCATCTGCTGCGCTCTTGGCAACCTTGCCACGTCGTGCAGTATCCCGTCGATCCGGAATCGTAGCGCAAGACAATCCTGCCACGGTTCGAAATGCACGTCGCTCGCCTGATGCGCCACGGCCTGCAGCAATGCCGCGTCCACGGCATCCACCGCCGCCGATTCCGACAAAGACGCCAGCGTATTGACCAACGTTTCCTCAATCGCGGCAAACGCCATCGCGCCCGGGTGCTGCCCGTCGCTTTCGCCTTCTCCGTCGACTATCCGCAGTCTCGTCATCGATCGTTCCCTATAGCTCGGACAGCAGCGTCTCGATAATACCGACGGTGCCCATATGGACCGAGAGCGTCACCAGCAGCGTCACGCTGCCCGCGGCGACCACGACCAACGGCGCGACCGTATCCGCGAATACACGCGCCGACGACAAGGCCTGCCGCTCGTACGTCACGGAAATTCTTCCCATGGCCTCGGGCAGAAGCCCGGAAGTCTCGCCCACTGAAACCATGGTCTTAAATGACGCAGGCAAGCCGCTCTCATCCTTGAACGCCTCCGAAAGTGTGAGGCCTTTCTTCACACGCTCACATACCCGAAGTATGAGTCTCCGGTGTCGATAACCTATGTCGAGGTCCGCGCAGTCGGCCAACGCCCTATCGATCGGCATACCGGCGGCCAGCAGCCGTTCCATGATCCCGGTGATGTGGCTGAGCGTCAGCTTGGTGTCGATGTGTCTTGCGAATGGAACCCACCGGAGGATCCGCCTAAACAATTCCCGGCGTCCTGTCCTCAATGCCGTCCACAGGGGTTGATAGCGAAATGAGGCGAGTGCAAGCAGCAGCGCAAAGGGGACGAGCACGGCGAAGAACCCTCTCGAATCCGAGCGCTTGTTGCCGACGAGTCCCTCCATCCCCTTCTTCTTGGAGGGTCTCTCCATCCCTTTCATTTCGCTGACTAGAACGTCGCCTGCAAAGTAGTCGTAAACGCGTATTACGGTCCTGGCAGGCTCCGGCATCTGCGCCCCGAAGTCCGCGAAGACTTCGACAAACTGCGGAAGTACATAGGCCGTCAAGAATGAGAGAATGCTCAACTGCGCGACGAGTAAGAGCGTGAGGTACATGGCCCACCCTCGAATGGTCCGGGTTGTCGCATTAGTCTGTTGGACCAGCCCTATGAGCGCCTGAAGATTCTCCGCCAACTTCCCGGATTCTTCGCCTGCCTTCACCATATCCACGTAGAAACGGGGAAAGAAACGAATGATCGCGTCCATCGATTCCGAAAGGCTATTGCCCCGCGTGATGTCCGCACGGACCGCCAGCAATACGTCCTGCACTCTGCCGTTAGGAGCCGACGCGGCCGCGTAGCTGAGCCCTTCCACAAGCGGCGCGTTGCATCGCGCGATAGCCGCCAGTTGGGACGTTACGACAACGAGGTCGCTTTGCCACAGCATCTTTCGCCGATAGTAGTGGCCTCGCCATTTCTTCCCGCGGAGTTCATGGCGTTCGTGAATGGGCCGTCCCTTTCCGAACAACCTGGATAGGTCCGACTTGAGATAGGTCTTCCAGTCCATGTCAGTTACCGCTTATCACGTCGCCCAGCGAAAAGATGGGCAAGTACATGCCAATTACGATGGATGCAACGACAACGGACACGCCCAGCACAATCGCGGGCGCAAGGACTTTCACGGCCATCGTGCTAGCTCCTCCGACGCGTTCTTAGTATGTACCGGCCAGTCCCAGTAGTGCTTCGCCCAGGTCGCCGCGATCTTCCGACACGCCGACGATCCAGCAGAAGAAGGGGTCGAACACCCCCGAGTGCTTGAACGATTCATTCACCGACCACCCCGATGAAATGGACACCTGAGATTTCTGCATCGCCCGGTACAGCCTAGGACTTCCAGAAGCCGCCGCCGCCAATTCCACGCTGTCCGCAATCGGAACTTTGCTGGCCAGCAGCAGGCCCAAGGTCCGGCTAAACCGCGAAGTGGTCGTCAGACGGTGAACAGACCGGAAGAAGGGAATGTAGTACCGCACCCTGTCGACGAAGAGGCCGGCCTCTTCATTGCGCCGCGCCGCCCACAACAGCATTTTGACGGAGATCACGGCTACCGCCAGCAGGAACAAATACGTGGGGTAGCGGTACTGAAGGCTATCGCTAACTTCGACCCAGAACTGCGTGAGCCACGGGAGCTTCGCTCCGAAATCGCCGAAGATATCCGCATAAACGGGGACGACCTTGGCCAGCAGAAACGCAATCACGCACACGCTCGCGACCAGCACAAGCAGGGGATACGCGAGCAGTTCCTTGGCCGTGTATTGAAACTCCACCATGCGGCGCGAATACGCGCTTAACAAGGCGAGCACGCCTGAGAGATTCCCCGTCTGTTCGCCCGCGCGTATCGCCGCGAGGTACACGGGCGGAAAGCTGTCCGAATGCATCGACAGCGCCGCTTCAAGCGTATCGCCCTTTTCGAGTTGCGCCCGAACGCTTTCGAGAACCGTCTTGAGCTTGGAACTATGCAGGTCCTGCGTGAGGGCCTGGAGCGATGGAGCAAGCGGCAAGTTACTCCGCACGATTGCGGCAAGCTGCTCGTTCAGGAGATCGAGGTCCTTCCACGACAGCGCTCCCGTCTTACGCGGCAACGCGCGCGACGCCCCAACCTCCTCCACGGAATTCACCTGGAGACCGCGCTCGCGCAACATGGTCGTCACGCGATACGCCGACGCCTCGTCCATCGTCCCTTCCACGGGCGCGCCCCCATCGTCCACGGCTCGATACTTATAAAGCGGCATGATGACATCGTCCTCGGTTTCGAGACATGCGCCGAACGGACTATTGGATAGTCCATTTCCCGGCTTCCAGGTAATCGTGCTGCGCCGCAAGGGACCCACTCGCTTCCGGCGCGGTCTCCTGTTAGAGATGGGAAAAGCAAGGTAAAGCGATCACGGCAAGAAGAAATCGACAAGGATTGGCGGGAGCTGATGAGTCGAGGAAAGCAGCGCGACGGAACGCCTCGCCCACACAAAACCGTGGAACTGGCGATGCCCGCGCCGTTGACTGGCGTCAACGTCTACACGGCGTACTTGCTAGACGATACGCTCGTCGCCGGGCGCGTCTTCGCCTATTTCTGGCTCGCCAATAGCTTGGCGGTACGCCTTGTTGACGTCCGTCTTCCGATGCACAAACGACATGGCAATGACGGGCGCTTCCTTCGGGACTTTGTCCAAATCCGCAACCGCGGTCGACTCGCTTACGCCGTCCGTAAACCGCTTGGCTTGCCGCATGAGCGACATGCTCGATGCCACGCCCACCAGCACGGCAGCGGCCACCGCAAGCCGCGAAAGCACCAAGCGCGGGCGTTTCACGCGGACCCGTTTGGCGAGGCGGACGCCAGCCTCGCGCCGGTGGATCATATCCATCAGGTTGTCGAAGCGATCAACGGGCTCCGGATGATGCAGCGTTTCCCTGCATGCGTCAACCGTCGTGCGCCACGCCTCCAATTCGCACCGGCACGCAACGCACCGCCTCAGATGCACTTCGATGGCGACCCGGTCACGAAAACCGACATCGTCGTCCAGATAATCTAAGAATCTCTCGCGAATCTCTGCGCACCACATACCATGATTGCTCCATGACACATGTCATAACGAATATGAATGCCCACGACTATCTCGAATATACCCTACAACGCGGCAACGCGTTTCAATAACAGGCGCATCTTCTTTAACGCCAGCAGCTTCCGCGAACGTACCGTATTCACCGGGCAGTTCATGGCGCTGGCGATGTCTTCGAGAGACATCCGCTGGAGAACGCGCATCACGAACACCGTCCGCTGCTCTTCCGGAAGCTGCTCCAGCGCTTGCCAGAGGTACTCGTCCATTTCCGATCGCGCCGCGCATTCGTCCGGGCGCTGAGAGGGATCGCTGGGCAGGGCATCCGTTCCATCCAACGGCTCGAGCGTTCCCAGTTTCCACAACTTGGCCAACTCGCGGCGCCGTTCCAACCAAATGAACCGTGCAAAGGCAAACACATAGGACGCAAACGATCCCGTCGCGGCATAGCGCCGCCGGAAATGCCATATCCGCGCGAAGGTCTCGTGCGAAAGGTCTTCCGCCGCATGGCTATCCCGCGTGAGCGCGTAAAAAAAGTTCACCAATCGCCGATTGTAACGGCGATAGATCTCCGCGAAAGCGGACTCATCCTCTCCGCTCACCAACATCATGAGCTCGGTATCACTGCGCAAGTCCACGGGTCTACCCCTTGTCCCTGTGTCTCGTACCAGTATATGCCAGATCTACCCGGAATCGATCACGGATTTTTTGGTCAATTCCACGTATGATGGAGGCAGACCGAAACCGAAAGGAAGAAAGATGACTGTATTGATTTTCAGCGTCTCTCTCGCCATGGGCGTTTCCGCCATTTGCTCCCTGTTCGAGGCCGTCCTCCTAAGTCTTACCCCCTCGCAGATCGCCGAGGTGGGCCGCTCCGCCCCCTCTGCCGCCAGGGTCTGGCAACAACACAAGACCCAAATTCAACGGCCCATTGCCGTCATTCTGATTATCAACACCTTGTCACATACCGTTGGCGCAACCGTAGCGGGCGCACAATTCGAATCGTTGTTCGGCAAGGAATGGCTCGTGGCTTTCTCGCTCTCCTTCTCCTTCATGATTCTTCAGTTCACCGAAATCCTCCCCAAAACCCTCGGTGTCCGCTACAACACCGAGTTCGCGCGCTACGTCGGGTTTCCTCTTGCCACGCTGGTTCGCGTGATG
>JBAZRU010000472.1:0-5916 GCA_041662805.1 Candidatus Hydrogenedentales bacterium
CGGGCTTGTCGGCGAGCGTCGTGCGAATGCGCCGCAACTCTTCGATGGACCCGCCGCTGTCGCTGGTGGTCGTGACGGAAACGACGAGCGAGCCTGCGTGAACGTCCGGCGCAGGCATAAGGTGTAGGCGCGCTTCGCCGGTCGGGGACATGTCGATGGGTTGGATCGTGAGACCCGGCGCGAAGGGTGTCACGTCGCAACGGAATCCATCGGGAAAGGTAACATCCGCCGCGAACGCTTGGTCGATAAACGTTGTTCCTTCATCCGTCTGCAACGTGGGCGGGGCTAGCGGCGTAGCCTTCGGATCGGCGCACATACGGAAACCATCGTGGCGATAGTCGCCCTGGAACTTAACCGCAAACGTCTTGATGTCGGGGTCGGCCCAGCGATAGAGCGAGAACCACACGGGTGGCACGTTGTTGCCGGTGAGCGTCTCCGGCGTCCAACCCTCGACTTTCCATTTGACGACAAGCACGTTGGGTTTGGGCGGGATGAAACAACTGAGCACGAGGCGAACGCCCGACGGCCACGTGCACGTGATGTAGAGTGTGGCTTCTTCGATGTGCAATTCCTGGTGAATTGCGAGACCCATCTGATCGGACGGGAGTTGCAGCGCGAGTTCGCCCACGGGTTTCGGGCAGGGATACGGCCGCTTCAAGTAGCTCGGCGGCGTGCCCTGGCAGAGTTCCTTCATGCGTTGCGGATTGTCCGTGCCGCGTGTCGCCTCGACGGGGCCTCCTCCGTAGGGCGGGCATTTCCACCCTTCGACAAGGATGCCCTTCGCGATTTCGTCGATGTTTGCCGGCTTCGGGTCGTCGCTATAGTCGACGCGGCGGTCCCACACGTCGCCTTTCCCAAACCGCCAAATGATGCAGTCGACGGTTTGATACACGCTGACGGACAGGTCGCCGTTTCCAAGAAGGAGGCCGTCCTCCGGCGTCAACAGACGCTCGTCGACCTGCGTCACGTGCGTGGTCTTGAGCGGCTCTTGCGCTGGGCAGAGAACGGCGGCGAATACAGTACCTGTGATTGCCGCTATGAGAAATCGGTTGAACACCATGGTATGTTTCTCCGCGCACATTGAGAGCAGGTTCCCTTTGCGGTCATCAACGAATCTCGTTGCCTCTCGCGCTATTCGATGCTGTAAGGTCGAGTCGAAAAGACCCAACCTGCGCTGGGCTTTGGCCGGCGGGAATAGCCCACAAATTCTGCTTCCGCCTGACCATCCTTGACGCTGAGCACCGTAAGATCCCCGTAGGCGTTGTCGGGCTGTATTGGCGCCAATTCCATTCCTGCCAACAATCCCTGTTTGCTACCCACATCGACGACCAGGCGGGTTCTGTAATTGCGCATCCCATACTCCCGAAAGGGCTCCGTTTCGCCCACGCTTATGACCTTGGCTTGTATGGGTGTCTTGAGCAAGTACCGCTTGTACTCATCCGGGACGGCAGGCATCTCATTGGCCGGAAGGTTCGCGTCGGCATGACGCAGCAGGTAGCACCCGCATGATCCTTCTCTCGGTTCAAAGCCCCTATTGACGCTATTGCAGAAATCGATCATATCATCGGAAGTAATCAGGTATGCCCGCGAACCCCAGACTACGGGTATCAGCCCAGGAGCAACCGTAGCCCCGAACATGTTCTCAATCGGCAAAACGGATTGAAACTGCAACTTGCCGCCAGACACGGACACCTTGCCATAGTTGCGGTCATAGATCCCCATGCACCCATGCACTTCATAAGCGAATCCTGCGCCTGGAGCTATCCAAAGGTTTACGACACTATCCGTGTAGTAACCAGCCCATGGATGCGCGCCCAACTTCTTGATCTCTTGCTCGACCATTGCCCGCGCGGCATCAGCGCGAACGGCCTCTTCGGAATCTGCCACATGTTGCGCGGCATTCGCGCAGACGCCAATCAACACAAAGGACAAAACACCTGCCCACGATAGACGCTTCATACTACGTCCCTCCGTAAGAGAAGAGTCTAGGCTATTCCGTGCTGGCAGACAATCTCGTCCTCTTCGATTGCCGCCTATGCTACGATTGCACCTTCTGCAAGCATCCGTAGCCCCATAGGAGTTGAAAGACATGCATGCGTACGGACGGATTGTGTTGGTTATCGTGAGTCTTGGGGTGAGCGAAACGGCGTTCTGCGAATCGGCACCGCCGCCGATCGACGTCGCGTTCACGGCCCAGGTCGATGGCACGGAGCAACGCTACGTCGTTGTGCTGCCGGCGGATTTCAAGGCCGATGCGCCGCACGATGTCCTCATTGCGTTGCATGGCCATGGGTCGGACCGGTGGCAGTTTGTTACCGTCGATCGCGACGAGTGCCGCGCCGCGCGGGATGCGGCTGCCGCGCACGGCATGATCTACGTCGCGCCGGACTATCGGGCGAAGACGTCGTGGATGGGCCCGAAGGCGGAGGCCGATCTGGTTCAGATCATCAGTGAGCTCAAAGCGAAATACAGTGTCGCGCGCGTGTTTCTTTGCGGGGGGTCGATGGGCGGCACGGGGACGCTCACGTTTGCCGCGTTACACCCGGACCTGATCGCGGGGGCCGCGTCCATGAACGGCACGGCGAACCATCTCCTCTACGAGAATTTCCAGGACGCGATTCGCGAATCGTTCGGCGGTACAAAGGCGGAGGTTCCACTTGAGTACAAGAATCGCAGCGCGGAGTATTGGCCGGAGAAGTTGACCATGCCCGTGGGGATCACGGCGTCGGGGAAGGACGAGTCTGTTCCGCCCGACAGCGTGGTACGGCTCGCGAATGTGTTGAAGGCCATGGGCCGGGAGGTCTTGCTCATCTTCCGCGAGGAAGAAGGGCATCAGACGAACTACGAGGATGCGCGGGCAATCATCGAGTTTGTGATCGAGAAGGCTAGGGAGTGAAGAGGGTCTGAAGGATCCAAGGGACAGCAAGACCTGCGAGGCTGGAGGTAGTCTAATGCGAAGAGTTGCCCACGTTCAGGTCCTTTCGGAGTATCGACTGGAGCTCACTTTTGACACCGGCGAGCGAGGAACCGTGAGTCTTGCTCACCTGGCGGGAAGAGGCGTGTTCGCGCACTGGAACGACTATTGCAGTTTCGAGAGAGTGAGCATTGGTCCATCTGGAGAACTGATCTGGGGGGACGCAGTGGACTTGTGTCCCGATTCACTCTATCTCCAGGCGTTGGGAAAGAGAGTAGAGGACTTGTTTCCCGCCGTGAATCGCGCGACGATTCATGCCTGAGAGATTCGTCGATCCTGCGATTGCCCTAATTGTACGGGCAGCCGCCGCCGGACATTTGGCAGCAGGAGCTTGCGCCGCAGGGCGTGGGCGCGGATGCCGCCGATGAGCCGGACATGGGGGCGAATGCGCTGAGTTGCTTGACGAGTTTCTCGGAGCCGCAGGAGGGGCAGGTTGGGGTTTCGCTTCCGCGAATGAGAATCTCGGATTCGGCGTGGCATTTCTCGCAGACGTATCCAAACAAGGGCATGGGATTTCTCCTCGGATTCAAACCGGTAGTGGGGCTTCCGCCAGACCGCGCGGGTTGGACGAGAAGCTCTAGGTAATGGTACCAAGCCGCGCCATACTTCGGCAAGAAGCGGGGGCGTGCCCAAACAAGAGGCGAATCGCCGACGTTGGCCTCGATCATCACGCGGTTGCCCATGCACACTTCAGACTACTCGCACACCTTCAGTGTGCCGTTGCTTTGGTTTTGTAACCCCGGGGTGCCACATGGCGCACGCGCCATGTGGCACCCCGGGCTGGAGAATCCCGTGCTTTCAGCACGGAAGAGAGGCAGCGGGCGGTCAATTGAGTGTGCTCGCGCTGGCGCGGGCCGGGAACACTACGCATTCAAGACTTTTTGCGCCGTCTATTCCGTTATTCGGCCCAGAAGGCGTAGAGATTTGCCGCGTTCACGGAGATCTTCAGTTGGATCTCTTTGCCTGCGAGGGCGGCGATGCTGGCTCCGTTCTTCCACGACACCGGCGCACGCACGTGGTCGCCGGTCATGGGGATTGCTTCGTCTTTGGAATAGCCGGGTACGGGCTTGCCGTTGGCGTCCAGCACTTCGACCGTTGCTTGGCCGTTGGGCGCGGAGAGATTGAGGAAGAGGTTGTTGCCGGATAGCTTCAGCGGCTTGGTTACCACAAAACCTTCGGTGGCGGCGTCGAGCGAGATGAAACCGTCGCGGCGCAGCACGGCGAGACAGGCCGCGCCCCAGCCGTCTTTCAGGTCGGCGCGATCTTCGTCCGTGAGCGTAGCGGGGTCGCGCGGGGTGCCGTCTTTGTTGAGATCGTACATGGAATCGCGCCATTTGAGGGCGCTGTAGTAGAACCAGAGTTCGTCGTCCTTGACGACGGGGGCGTTGGCGGCGAGGATTTGGGTGCGGTCGTAGACGCCGATGCGGCCGTTTTCGATGCCGGAGCATTCGATGAACGGCTTGCGGTCGCCCAGGCGCGTCCATGAGGTGAGGTCGCGGCTCATGATCAGTTGAATCTCGTGGAAGCCGTCGGTGTTGTTGCGTTCCGGCAGGCAGGTGGCAGTCGGGTAGAACATGCTGGGGAGGCCGATGTATAGGCCTTCGTAGGGAAACACGCCTACGTTGTAGACCTCGGCGCGCCAGATGGGTTGATGCATGAGGCCATCGTTCGGCGTTGGGGTGATCGCGGGATTGGGTTCGACGAAGAAGGGCCCGAACATGTTCGGGTTTTCGATGCGGCGAGTGATGACGCCGGGGGCCATCTTCTGATCGATGGCGTCCGCGCCGAACAGGAATCGGTTGGGTGTCCAGTGTTCGAAGTCCGTGCTCGTGGAAACGGAGAATGCGCGGCCGTACTCGTTGCCGGTTTTCACGATGGCGAGGAATTGCTTGTGCGGGCGGTCGTATACGACGTGCCCCTCGTCGCTGGATGGGATGACCGCGTCGCCGAGGCGCGTCCAATGGATGCAGTCGGGGCTGACGACGGGCCGGCGGTTGACAGCGCCCAAGAGGGCTTTGTAGCGGCGCGCGGGGTCGGGATCGTCGGGGTCGTACAGGAAGCCTTCCAAGGCGTTGTCGGGCCACGTCAGACCGGGTTCCATGGCGATCCAGTTATTGTCTTTCGAGCCGAAGACCTCCACTTCGCCGAGGTTGGGTTTTTCCCAATGCTGGCCGTCTTTCGACGTGGCGAGCGCGATGCCCACGACATACTTCGGGTCTCTGGCGCATGCGAGGTAGAGGATCTTGTAGAGGCCTTCTTCGGGGATCCACACGGGTTCGCCGCGGATCTGAAGCAAGGCGCCGTCGGAGGGGATGTCGGGCTTGATGACCGCGCCGCGTTTTTCGGGCGTGTGCATGGTGCGGGTCAATCCGGCCATCTCGCCGACGATTGCGTCGTCGAGGAATAGCTGGCGCTGGCCTGGCTCCAATGCGACCGGCGTTGAATCGACGGGCGCGGTCTGCGCCTGTGCTCCGGCACTCATTGCGACGGCAACTATCGCCAACCCCCAGCGTATCGACATGGTCATTCCCCCGTTGCGGCGTTGTTTCGCGGGCATCACATCAGCGTGCGAATGAACCGCGAGATCTTTCTCAGTTGGCCGTCATCCATGCGGCCTAAGATATTCCGCGTCATCGGGGACATCACGCTCTGTACCCCCGACAAACCAAGGCTTGCGGATTGTCGCACGACGAAGCCCATCTTCACCAACTCCAACGGCGCGAGGAAGAAGTAGGTCATCCCGGTCTCGGTCAATTCGACGACAAGGTCGCCGAGGGCTTCGGCGTGTTCCGTTGCGTCCTCGTCGCGCTCGAGTGCGTCGAGCACTTTGAGGGTGTGGGTGCGGAGCTTTCTTGAGTGAACGAATCGGATGCAGGGTTTGGGTGTTGTGGTAGGCATGATTTCACCTCGTTCCTCGGGGAAACGGATCCCGAGGCTTTCGT
>JBAZRU010000473.1:0-5913 GCA_041662805.1 Candidatus Hydrogenedentales bacterium
CAAGTATATGCCCGGCAGCCGAATTCCCATCCTACCGCCCTCAGCCCTCCGGGACCGAAAGCCGGATACAGTGTTGATCCTGCCCTGGAATATCGCCGACGAAGTGGTTCAGCAACACGGCTACGTCCGGGAGTGGGGCGCAACGTTAGTCGTGGCTGTTCCGGAAATCAGACTTCTGGAGGTAGAGCCTTGAGCCGCATTTATTACACAAAGCCCAGCATTACGGAATTGGAGACGCGTTATGCCACCGACGCAGCAACCCATGGCTGGGGAGAGCGCTGCTACGAGTACATCAACCGCTTTGAGGAACTTTTCAAAGCGCACCTCGGCGTCAAGCACGCCATAGCGACTTCCAGTTGCACCGGTGCGATGCACATGGGCTTATCCGCTCTGGGGATAGAGCCGGGTGACGAGGTCATAATCGGCGATATAAACTGGGTCGCCTCGGCGGCGCCTATCACATATCTAGGAGCCACACCGGTTCCGGTGGACGTGCTACCGGATACTTGGTGTATCGATCCTGCCAAGGCGGAAGCCGCAATCACTTCGAGAACGAAAGCAATCATCGCGGTACATCTCTACGGCAATCTGTGCGACATGGACCGCTTGCTCGATATCGGGCGACGGCATGGCATCCCAATCGTCGAAGACGCCGCCGAAGCCATTGGATCACAATGGCATAACAAACGCGCCGGGTCTATGGGGACTTACGGCACATTCTCGTTCCATGGCACTAAGACTATTACAACCGGCGAGGGGGGAATGTTCGTCACGCAAGATGACGCTCTCTACGAGAAGGTGCTCACCCTTAGCAATCATGGCCGAGCACACGGACAGGCAAGACAGTTTTGGCCCGACATGATTGGCTTCAAATACAAACTATCGAACGTACAGGCTGCCATTGGATGTGCGCAAGTTGAGCGAATCGAGGAGCTGGTAGCTAGGAAGCGCATGATCTTCATGTATTACGCTGAGCATCTGCGTGAGCTTCCTTTGCAGATGAACCCCGAACATCCGGGGACGGTGAACGGCTATTGGATGCCAACAATCGTAGTTGACGAAGGCGTTCCGTTTGACAGAGATGCACTTCTGACGAAGTTCAAAACGAACAGTATTGATGGGCGCGTGTTCTTCTGGCCGCTGAGCATGTTGCCTATGTTCCGGGAGAAGCGGGATAATGTGGTGAGCTACCGCCTCTATGCGCGGGCGACAAATCTGCCCTCATACCACGATCTCCAGAACGAAGAAATGGATAGAGTAATTGCGTTAATACGCAACCGGTTCCTATAACTGCGAGAGAGGGAAGATGAGGATTAATGTTTTGGTGGCGGGTGTTGGGGGGGCCTCTCTTGGAACCGAGATCATAAAGTGCCTAAAGCTGAAGAGCGAGCTCTACAATATATTTGTCTGCGACATTTCACCCCTTGCTTATGGGCTGTTTGAAGAAGGGGTGGCGAAGGCATTTCTGTCTGACGAGAAGGACTACTGGGGATCAATCGAGCGCATCTGTACGGAAGCTGGGATCCAGGTGATTGTCCCCGGTGGAGAACAGCCGATGCGTCTGCTGAACCCACACTTGAGAGAACTGGCCGCGAAAGGGATAGTTCTGGCCTCGAATGGACAGGAAGTGGTTGATGTTTGTTCGAATAAGGCCAAGTTGTTTGAGGTCCTAGCCGCCAACAATGTGCCGGTTCCGCGGACGTACAGCGGTACCGGCAATGACGTGTTTGCCAGTCTCTCGTATCCGTGCATCGTTAAACCATCGAAGGACAGCGGTGGAAGTGCTTTTGTGAGCCTTGCTCATGATGAGGAAGATGCGCGTATTTACGCCAATCAGATTGTGAAGAGCGGAAGGGAGCCGATCTTCCAGGAGTACGTTCCTGTATCCGGGGGGGAATACTCCTTTAGTGTCCTTTCCACTCCTTCCGGAGAGGTATTCGGCGGGGTCGGCATCAGGAAGGTTTTTGACATCAAACTGATGTACGTTTACAAATCCAAGGCGGGCATCATTTCCAGCGGATATAGTCAGGGACTCATAAGCAGTTTTCCGGAGATCTTTAAACAAGTTCAGGATATCGCCACGTTGCTGAACAGTCACGGCCCCTTGAACATCGAGGGTAGGGTGGTTAATGGCAGGTTTATTCCTTTCGAAATCAACCCAAGGTTTAGCGCCACTACCTATCTTTGGGCAACGGCCGGGTTCAATGATGTGGACTACTTTATCCGACTCTTGTGCGGCCTGCCCATCAACGAGCGACCTGCTATCATAGAAGGCTATTATCTGCGGTCCCTTTCGGAGAAGTTCGTTCCGACGGAGGTCGGCGCAGTTTTGCCGAATAGTGTCAGGGACTAGATGCTTTAATGAATGAATCCACAGCCTTGAAGGAGTATCGTCTTAAGGTTGAACCCGCAGGGTAGCTTGCGGATTCAATCCTGAATAGCTATAGGCGGGTCCGCAGGGGGGGATGTGGTTCCGTGCTTTGGCTTCCCTTGGCAAATGTGGACGTTTCGTATGAGTTATGAAGCATATGCAATGAGTGCTTGCTTAGAGGAGAACTGCATGCCTTCCAGCGAGAGCTTGGGCCTTTGGGAAGAAAAGGGAAAACTAGTCCTCCCCACAAATCAGTTCATCGAGCCTATCCTTGAGATCGGCTCTGGTTCTTTTGTATGGGACATCGATGGGAAGAAATATCTGGACCTGAATTGCGGCCAGTTTTGCTTGTGCTTTGGTCACAATTATGCGCCGTTCATCGAGGCCGTCAATCGGCAGTTGGCAAAGATAACGCACACCAATACCAACACGCTGTCCAGCGTGGTCTTCCAGTCATTGGAGAAGCTTATCGAGATTACAGAAGGTGCGTTCACGGCGGGCATACTCCTTTCGACCGGATCCGAGGCGGTGGAATTTGCGCTTCGGTTCGCCAAATCCATTTCGAGAAGGGAGAAGATGGCTGCTCTGGACCATGGGTATCATGGGCTTTCTTTGGGCTCTCAGAGTGTCTCCAACTCGGGGAAATGGGCAATTCCAAGAGTGGCGGGGACTCTTGTAGTGCCGGTTCCGAAGCACCAAGACGAAGTTGTCGCTTGCCTTGCAGCCGCGAAACGTGTGTTGGATGAAAACAGAGGAGAGATCGCGGCGTTTATAATGGAGCCCATACTCGGTGCCGGAGGTATGATCTTCCCGCCCATAGACTTCTTGAAAGAGGTAAGGGCGATGTGCGATCAGAATGATGTCATCCTAATCTTTGACGAGTGCCAAACGGGATTCGGGCGAACGGGACGATGGTTCTGCTATCAAAAGTATGGCGTTACGCCGGATATGCTCATATTCGGAAAACTCTCCGGCGCGGGGTTCCCTGTCTCCGGGGTTCTTATGAACGATAGGCTCACCGAGGGGATGCGGCATGGGACGCAGACTCATTTTAGTTCACATCAGAACGATCCCTTGCCAGCAGCAGTCCTGTTGTTCGTCATCGAGGAAATAGAACGGCTGAATCTGCTGGAAGTCACCGAAAATGTGGGGAAAGTCTTGCTCGGGAAGATCTCGGATGTCGCTCGGCGGCGTCGCGCATTGGTAGACCCGCGTGGCATTGGCTTGATGACTGCTTTCAATCTGGACGAGAGACTTTTTGCCGACGGGAAGAATCCCGGACACGAGTTGACACAGTTGTTGCTTTCTAGCGGTGTTCTAATTCAGTCTATCAGCCGAGGCAGGATATTCAGGGTCATGCCCAATTTCTTTATTTCCATGGAGGACATCGACTTCTTCATCGAAGCGCTTGATGCGGCAGTGGAGAAGGTTGCCAATGAATAGCTTTACTTTCTACAACCCTACGAGGGTCATTCTGGGCGATGGAGCTTTGGCACAGCTTCAAAACCTCATTCCGTTGCAGACCAAAACACTACTTTTGTTCGGCTCTGGTTCTATCAAGTCAAACGGAATCTATGACCGGGTCATAGCCGCAGTTGGAGATAGAATCGTGCTTGAGGTTGGAGGGATTCTGCCGAATCCCACGTGTGAACAATGCGATGCCATCCGCCAGCAGATGGAAGACAGAGCAATAGAGCTTGTTTTGGCGGTCGGAGGAGGGTCGGTTATCGACGCTGCCAAGTATATCGCAGTTGCCGCGAAGCTGCCCGTCTCCGCATCGGCGTGGGACCTCATCGAGAACAAAAGGTCGATCACCGAGGCCTTGCCGGTTGGAGTAGTCCTGACTCTACCTGCTTCCGGTTCAGAAATGAACGGCAATGCAGTCATCTCGAATCTTGGGAAGAAGTCAAAGCGCACTTTGAAGGGCGACAGACTATACCCGTTGTTTGCGGTGCTGGATCCGGAAGTGACGAAAGGTCTTTCCCAGCGACAAATTGCCAACGGTATTGTCGATGCCTTTTCACATATCATCGAGCAGTACCTGACATTCCCGTCAAGTTGTCCGGTGCAAGATCGGTTTTCGGAAGGTTTGTTGGCCACGCTCATTGAATTGGGCCCTCTTCTGGTGACCGGCCCTTACTGCAGCGACCGTATGGCGAGCTTCATGTGGGCCGCCACTTGCGCGTCCAACGGGTTTGCCTCCATCGGCGCTCCCTCCGATTGGAGCACCCATATGATTGCTCACGAACTTACTGTCGAATATGGGCTCTCTCATGCAGAGTCCATTGGAGTAGTTCTGCCCGGCGTTATCGAGTATATGGAACGGGACAAGCGGGACAAATTGGTTCAATACGGTAGACGAGTTTTCGCACTGGCAGGTGCGGACAACGAGGAGATTTCCTGGCAAGCTGTCAAGAGGACGGAGGCATTCTTCGCTTCACTTGGTCAACCGCTCCGGCTATCGGACTTCGGGCTTGGGTTGGATGCCGTTGAGTGTATATCGAGGAAGATTGGCATGTACCCCGTGAAGCTTGGAGAGCGGAAGAACATCGGGGAAGAACAGGTCAGAGAGCTATTGCTGAGTCGAGTCTAGCGGTCAAGAGATGAGCAAGTGAGAGTGGCTGTGGAAATTTCGGATCGGAACATATGCTGGGACAGTGAAGGCTCTATGTCGCTAAGTGCGCATTCAGCAGTGCATGATGCCGACAGGACGGAGGGTCGCGGTATCGAGCACAGGGTGTAGTGCGCGATACCGGTCGTGCCTGTGCATGAGGTCGGTTGAAGGGAGAAGAATGACGGAATGGGTGAGACTGTGCTCAGGCGACTCTTTAACTATCTGCCGCCTTCAATAAAGTCTCGGTGCAAGTCCGGAAGAAGGAGACTTGCCGCGATAGCCAACGTGTGGGGGGCCGATGAATGGCGGCCTGACCCGAGGGTGACCATAGGCAAGTTTACGTATGGAATCAGAAGGTCGAGCATCCCTATCCTGACCTCCGGTACCCGGATCAGCATCGGGAGTTATTGCAGCATAGCTCCGGGCGTTGTGTTCGTGGTGGGACGCCATAGAATTGAGAATGTGTCGACCTTTCCATTCAGGGCGGGATTTCTGGAAGGCGGCAGGTCAGATGATGAGGAAATCCACCCGGAGTCGATTACAATAGGCCACGATGTCTGGGTGGGATCGCGGAGCCTGATCGTGGCGAGCGCAACAGTTGGGCACGGGGCGGTCATCGCGGCCGGTTCGGTCGTGGTGAAGGATGTTCCACCATATGCGGTGGTGGCCGGCGTGCCTGCAAGAGTGGTGAAGATGCGATTTGACCCGGAGCGGGTGCAGAAGCTGCTAGAGATCGCTTGGTGGGATTGGCCCGATGCTCGCATCAGGGCAAACATTGATTTATTTTACGGCGATCCGGATGAGTTCATCAGAAGAAACACCGCTCCAGATGCGTGACGGCGAATAAAGAATGCGACCTTCATTGAAACTCAACGTACTGGCCAGCTTCGGGGGACGCGGCCTGAACGGATTGCTGTCCTTCCTGCTC
>JBAZRU010000474.1:0-5908 GCA_041662805.1 Candidatus Hydrogenedentales bacterium
TGCTTCGCGAGTTGCTCCTTGCTCGCGGCAGCGGC
This sequence comes from Candidatus Hydrogenedentales bacterium, assembly GCA_041662805.1. Taxonomy (GTDB): domain Bacteria; phylum Hydrogenedentota; class Hydrogenedentia; order Hydrogenedentales; family SLHB01; genus JAIBAQ01. The sequence continues at coordinate 36 of JBAZRU010000474.1, forward strand.
CTTCTCCGCGACGGTCCCCACGGCCGTTTCCACGGACTTCTGCATGTCGGTCATGGATTTCGGCATCTCAAAGTTGGGGGGCGAAACCTTCGACGGTTGTTCCCCGCTACATCCCGCGAGCATCAATCCTACACAAGCCATGCATATCGCTGCGCGTGTCATGGTCGTCCCTCCGATGGTTTCTCGATGAGTTCCAAGAGGTGCTTGGCAAGCTCTTCGTCCAGTTGGTTCAAGGCGGTGTATTCGCGCAATACGGCTTCCCGGTTCCCCAGCGCCGCGTAGACTTCGCCGCGCGTCATGTGGGCCACGGGATACCCGGGATGGATGCGCAACGCCTCGCTCGCCGCCTCGATGGCCTCCTGATGCTTGCCGAGTTCGAGCAGGGCGGCGGCGCGGTTGTTGTGGGCCTTGGCATGGTTGGGCTGTAGACGGCTTGCTTCCGTCCACGCGCGCAACGCCTCTTCGAAGCGGCCTTCCGCGTAATGGTCGTTGCCCTCTTCAAGCAACTGATCGACGCTCTTGACGGGCTTCGCGGGGGGTGCGGGCGCTGGTTTCGGCTGCGGAGCGGGTTTGGCCTGGAACTCGGGCTTCGACTCGGGTGCGGAGGCCGGTGCGGAGGCCGGCGCGGCGGCGGATGCGGGCGCATCCAACGGCGCGGACTCCTTGACGGGGGCCGCTGGAGCCGGTTCCTGCGGTTGGCGGCGGCCCGTCTTCTCGATCACGAGACGGCCTGCGTTTGGGACGGTCAGCGGAGTTGCGAAGCCTTGGGTTGCGGGCAGCTTCAACTCGATTCGCACCTTCTCCATGGCCGTGTAGGCGGCCTTGTTCGACGGCATGCGGTCGAGGGCTTCGCGGAATGCTTCAAAGGCCTCCTGCTTGCGGCCCTCGGCGTAGTGGACGCAGCCGAGATCGAACGGAATCTGCGGGTCGAGCTGGTCGAGCTCCTTGGCGCGCGCGTATGCGGCCACCGCCGCTTCGCCTTTGCCGAGCCTGAAATGGCAGAAGCCCACGTTGGAATGCGCCAGCGCGGAGTTGGGCTCGCGAACGGCCACGGCCTCGAAGAAGGTCAAGGCCTCGCTATAGTTTTCGAGATCCACGAACCGCACGCCGCGATCGAAAAGAAAGCCTGTTCGCAGTTCTTCCTTGAGTGTCGCCATGATTGCCGTCCCCTCCCAGGTCCATCGTCCACCAGTTCCGCTTCCGCGGCACCCATTCTAATGTACGGAGCCGGGTGAATTGTATCTTATCCGCGGGCGTGGAATGCAGCGTCGCGTCTGTGGGGGGTGTGCGTCGGGAAAGTGGGAGTGGGCGTTTCGGAACGAGAATCGGCAAGGGAATTGTAAATGTTCACTTACAATTTAGTCTTGTCCAACGTGTGCTTGTCCAAGTGACACCAATCCTTATCACTTCTGCTTCTTTCTTTACGCCGAAGACGAAGCGCCGCTACCTACGGGACCGATGACATTTCCTTCGTCAACCTTGAAGGGGTTGCGACCTTGTCTGACAATCATAACGGGAACGCCAATCTCCTGATCGGCCTCTTGCGGCCATAAACGAAGGACGCAAGTCCCTCAGACTTGCTTGCTACTGGGGTGATTGCGGTCCCTGGGTAGCCCCGCCTTCGCTATCGCTTCGGCGGGCCAACCGAGGGCTGTGGAGTCGTAACCTCTGTCGAGGTAAAGAGGCAAAATCAGCAGTGCGGCACAATGTCGGGGCTTGCAGGGGGCGACCTCAAGGTAATGCCGAGACCAGAAACGCGGCACAATGTCGAGGGCAGCACCAGAAAGCAAGGACATTTGGAGACTGTATCTGGGCTGCGGCTCCCACTTTCCTGACGCACACCCTTCTGCAGAGCGCTCAAGGCGGGGCGCTTCCGCTGGGAGCGGCGTTTCACTTTCTGTCGAAGACTCCGGTCACCTCGGATGTTTCGGCGAAACGCCCCTGCCAATGCAGGTGCGACTTCGGTGAGACTTCCCTAGCGAGGAGACTTCTCCGAGGCCGCCTTCTGGGAGCGGAACACGGCATCAACGACGTTGCGGACGTACTGTTCGTCAGTGATGGCGTAGGTCGCCTCCTCGGGGAATTTGGCGAGGTTGCGAAAATGCGCTGCTATTTCGGAGAACAGCTCCACGCGCGCCTGTGGTTCGAGGGCGTCGCGGCGGACGAGCGCCTGAAGCGCGATGCGCGCTTCCTCGGGGGAAATATGCTGCCGGAGCCGCGCCTCGATGTGCGGGTAGTCGCGAAACGAGTTGTACTTGCCCGCGAGGATTTGGTCCAGGTTCGGGGTCAGCACTTTCGGCGTGCGAACGACAACGGTGTTGGCGGCGAAATCGCCGAGGCGCTGCGAACGCCGGCTAATCAGGCACGCGATGCCGCCCACGAGGTATAAGGCCGGCAGCATGTCGGCGGCGCGCAGCAGGTTGCGAATGACGATCTGGTCGAACCGTAGGCGCAACCCCTGCGCGTCCATGACGCTCAGGCGCAGCAGGCGCTTGCCGAGCGTCTGTCCGCGCCAGAGCCATTCGAGAAGGATGTTGTAGCCGGTGTTGATCGCGAATACAGCGACGGCGTAGAAGGCGGCCAGCCAGTCGCCGACAAACAGCAGGAAAGCGCCAAAGATCGCAAAGAACGAAATCGCGTAGGTGAGCATAAGGACGAGCACCATGGTAGCCGCGAAGTCGATTCCCCACGCAAGAAAACGCGTGACCGGGCCCGCCAACTGGAGCGAAAAGACAATGCCCTCCGGCGTGCGAATGTCGAGGACGTTGGACTTGACGCGGTTCATGCCGCGCCCCTGCCTTTACGCCGCGCGAATAGCCCCTTGGTGCGGCCCGCGAAAATCAGGAACAGCGTCAGACAAATAAGTTCGATCGCGCCAAAGGTGATCTTCACCGCGTAGGGGATGATGGGTTCGTGGTATTGCGACAGGAAGGCCTCGACGAATCCGGCCCACGCCAGCATGAGCGCAACGCCGCCAATCAACGTGACCAAGTCGGGACCGATGAGTCGCAGGCGGCCTCGAACGGAATTGCGGTCTTTGCCGCCGATCAATGCGGCGCCAAGCACCAGCCCCGCTTGGCCTGCAAGGAGGATGGCGGGGATCTCGACGGAACCGTGCGGCAGCAACCACCCGACCAGAAACACCGATTCGCCCGCGCGGATGTAGTCGACGCACACGGCGCCGAGAATGACGCCGTTGTAGAACAACAAAACGACAGTGCCGATGCCCCAGAACACGCCGACCGCCATGGTCATAATCGAGACCTTCGTGTTGTGCGTGAAATAGAAGCTGGTGCCTTGCGCCTTCATGCCGGCCAATCGGTCGGCATCGCTGAGTTTTTCTTCGCGCTCCACGCGCTTGCCCGGATCGATGTCCAAACCGGGGAAGGGCATCAACACGTCTTTGGCCTCTTTGTCGCCGGAGATGGCGAACCCGCCGAAAATGCTTCCCGCGAGCGTGATGAGACAGGCCACTCCAAAGGCCCAGGCATGCTTGCGAACCGCGCATGGAAACGTGCTGAAGAACCAGTCGAACGGCGCGAACCAGCGCGTCCGGTTGCGCTCTTCGTGGATCTCGGCATAGGCGCGCCCCACCAACGATTCGAGATAGTGGCGCAGCTCCGGCTCCGACGCGAAGGTGGTGAGCTTGGAAAGATCGGTCGCCGTCCGTTCGTAGAGGTATTGCAGACGCCTCGCTTGATCGAGCCCCATCTTGAAGGTCATGTCCGCGGCGACGGTGTCGAGCAATTTCTCAAGCTCTTCCCAGTAAGGCCGCTCTTCCTTCAGAAAGCGCTGCAAATCGATGATCACTGGATAATCCTCCGAGGCGTCATCAAATCAACTGCCTGCGTTTGATGTCCGCGTATTGCGACACGAGTTGCCCGCACATGCGTTCGTTCTCGAGCAGGGAGAACGTCACGCCGCGGCGATGCAGCACACGTTCGAGTTCGCGCAGGTCGTGCCAGCGGAGATGCCCCGCCAAGTCGCGGTACACGTCATCCAAGGTGTTCACGTTCGCGTCGGACAGAATCGGATTCACGCGCGGCGGCGTGATCATGCCGACCAGGACCAGATGTTGGCGGCGGACGATCTCGATGTTGCGCACGAAACTCTCCGCGAGCACGGAGTCGTCGAGGTTTGTCAGAAACAACAGCAGCGCGCGCCTCCGCAGGCGCAGGCGAATGAACGAGAACACCTCGTCGAAATCGGGATTCACAAGCTGCGGCTCCAGCGTGTAGAGGGCGTCGCGGCACGTGTTGTAGTGGGCGCGTCCGTTCTTCGCGCGGACAAACGACCGCACGCGATCGCCGAAGGTGAGCAGGCCGAACAAGTCGCCCTGGCGTTCCGCCGCCGCGCCGAGAATCAGAGCCGCCGAGATGAATCGCTCAAGGTGAGAGACTTCGATATACACCTCGTCGCTCTGGCCTGCCACCGCGCCCGCGGGCAGTTGAACCGTGCGCGCGCTGAGGCGCGACGTGTCCAGGATGACGTAGACCTCTTGGGTCCGTTCGAGTTGATAGACTTTGGTCACGGGCTTTCCGCGCTTGGCGGTCGCCTTCCAGTGGACTTCGTCGTAACTGTCGCCGGGGATGTATTCGCGCAGCTTCTCGAACTCGCGCCCCTGGCCCACTTGGCGTTGGGCATGAATGCCGAACATGCCGCGTGGTAGAAACAGCGCCGCAACGTACTTGCGCTCGTTCAACAGATTCGGATAGACGCGCACTTCGACATCGAGCGGATTCGAAGCGCGATACGTCCACAGCCGCAGCGGCGACAAGCATTGATAGTAGACCTGCGACAGGCGGTAGTTGCCGCGCCTCGTGGGCGTAACCGGCCACGCCACGCGCGACAGCGCTTCGCCGGCGGGCACGAGCGCGTCGACGCTTTCCATCTCGGAATCGATTTCCCTCGGGAAGGGCAGGCCGATGGACAGGCGCGCTGCGTTGCCTCGATCGTTGTGTACGTAGAGATCGATTGCGCCCGCGCGATCCTTGGTGAGCCGGACCACCTCGGGCAGCGAAACGCGAAAGCCCGCGATCCGTCCGCGTGCGAACAGCGCGTCGAGCGCCGCGACGGCGGCGGCCACGACGATGACAGCCGCCAGCATGGGCGCGTATTCCGGGCGCATGACGGCAATGCCGCCGCATGGCAGCAGCAGAAACCCGGCGAGCATCAGCAATAGGGAGCTTGGCGCAATCATCTCGGTACCGCCACATCCTCCAAGACTTTGCCGACGACTTCGGCGACCGTCATGCCCTCGATTTCGTATTCGGGCCGCAGAATGAGCCGGTGCTCCATGACGGGTGTCGCCATGGATTTGATGTCGTCGGGCGTCACGAAGTCGCGGGCCGCGATGGCCGCGCAAACGCGGGACGAAAGCAGAATCGCCTGGGTCGCGCGCGGGCCCGCGCCCACGAGGATGCTGGGGTGCGTGCGCGTTGCGCGCACGAGATCGACCACGTAGCCGATGAGTTCATCGCGCACAGTGATCCCGAGAAGGCACGCGCGCAACTGGGTCAGCTCCGCTTCCGTGATAACTTGCTCGACGCGGCCCGCGGCCAAGGTCGCTTCCGGCGAATCCTTTCCGAGGGTGCGCGAGGCCAGCGTCAGTTCGTCGTCGCGATTGGGGCAGTCCATGCTGATCTTCAGCAGGAACCGGTCCTTCTGCGCCTCCGGCAACGGATAGGTTCCTTCGTACTCGATGGGATTCTGCGTCGCGAACACGGTGAAGTTGTCGTGCAGCGCGTGCGTCTCCCGGTCGATGCTCACCTGGCGCTCCTGCATAGCCTGAAGCAAGGCCGACTGCGTCTTCGCGGGGGCGCGATTAATTTCGTCCGCGAGCAGAAACGTCGTGAACACCGGCCCTTTCACGA
>JBAZRU010000475.1:0-5898 GCA_041662805.1 Candidatus Hydrogenedentales bacterium
CGAAGACCCTTACCAGGCGGCGCAGCGATTGAGCGTGCTGCTGAATATGGATGAGAACGAGATATTCGACCGGCTGGTCCGCAAGACAAGCAGCGGCGACCAGATGCGCGACGTGCCGATCAAGCGCTATCTCAGCGAGGAAGAGTTGCACGCCCTCGGCGACTTGGAGGCGCGCGGAATCCCGGGCATGCGGGTCAAGCGGGAATCAGCCCGCTTCTATCCCGAGGAGAGTCTTGCGGCGCATGTCCTTGGCTACGTCAATCGAGAGCACAAGGGGTCGGAGGGCGTCGAGGCGATCTACGAAGAGGCGTTGAAGGGCATTCAAGGCATTCACCGCTCGCGCGTGGACCGGGACAGGAATCTGCTGGCCTCGCTGACGTTGGAGTATGTGGCGCCCTCCGGTGGCGATGAAATCGTGCTGACGATCGAGAAGGGCATTCAAAGCACCCTGGAGCGGGAATTGCGCGCCGTCATGGAGCGATGCCAGGCGAGCCGCGCGATGGGCTTTATCATGGACCCCAAGACCGGGGCGGTTCTTGCGATGGCGTGCTTGCCCTCGTTCGACCCGAACGCGTACTGGGAGTACTCGCCTGAAGTCAGAAAGAACCGCGCAATAACGGATGTGTTCGAACCGGGGTCGTCGTTCAAGATTGTAACGGCGTCGGCGGCGCTCGAACACGGGGCCGTGACGCCGGAGACGCTCATCAACTGCGAAGGCGGGGCTTGGACGGCATTCGGGCGCCGCTACATCAAAGACGTGCACAAGATGCAGATAGTTCTGTTCAGTGAGGCATTTGCCGAATCGAGCAACATCGGCATCATCAAGGTTGCGGACATGCTGGCGGCGAAGGCGGGCCCCGAAATCCTGGATACCTGGATTCAGCGGTTTGGTTTCGGAAAGGCCACGAGCCGCGACTTCCTCGCGGAAAGTTCGGGGATCTACCGTCCGTACGCGAAGTGGTCGAAGCTCTCGATGATTTCATTGCCGATGGGACAGGAAGTTGCGGTGACCATGCCGCAACTTGCGCGCGCGTTCAGCGCGGTCGCGAACGGCGGCGTGTTGGTCGAGCCTCATTTGGTGGACCGCGTGCTCGACCGCGACGGAAACGTCAAATATGCGTTCGAGCCGGGCCCCGAGCAGCGGGTCATGTCCGAGCAGACCTCTGCGACCATGCGGCAACTCTGCTATCAGGTGATCGCGCACGGCACGGGAAAGCGCGCGGCGATCCCCGAGTACAAGGCGGGCGGCAAGACCGGCACGGCGCAGATTGCGAAGGCGGAAGGCGGCGGGTACTACACCGATCAGCATACGGCGGTGTTCGCGGGTTTCGCCCCTATCACGGACCCGCGCATTTGCGTGGTGATCGTGGTCCACAACCCGCAGAGCAAGATCTACTACGGCGGTTACGTGTGCGGCCCGGTGTTTCGAGAAGTGGCGCGCGACACGCTGATTCGTCTCAATTGTCCCGAAGAACCGATGGGGGCCGACTACGACGCTCCGGCTCCGGCGGATGCGGACGCCGATATCCTCGTGGCGCAGGCGCAACCACCTCAAACGCTGACGCTGAAGGGCGAAGAACAGCAAGTTGAGACAGGGCAGGAACCATCCTTTGTCCCCGAGTATCTAGTAGTGGCAGGGGCGGTGTTGCCGAACCTCCAAGGGTATACCAAGCGCCAGGCGCAACAGGAACTCGCGGCGTTGGGCGTTCAATGGGATGCCCAGGGAAGCGGTTGGGTGGCGGCGCAAGACCCTGCTCCGGGAACCCCGCTTCATCAAGTCGAACGATGCCGTCTGGTGTTTTCCAGCAAAGCGAATGAGACTCTCTATGACGTTGCACGACCTACCCCGCCTGCTCGGATGTAAGTCCGTCGAGGCGTCTCCCCTTGACATCGTAAAGGTGACGGAAGATTCGCGCCGGGTTGTGCCCGGGGCGGTCTTTGTCGCGGCCCGCGGCGAAAAGCTCGATGGGCACGACTTCGCTCCGTGGGCGGTATCCGCCGGGGCTATCGCGGTCATCGGCGACCGGCCCGTGGTTCAATGCGCGGGCGCGCCCTACTACACGGTTCCGAACCCCCGCGAGGCGCTGGGAGTGCTCGCGCATGCCCTGGCTGGGGACCCCTCACGCGCCATGAAGGTCATCGGCGTCACGGGCACCAACGGGAAATCGAGCACAGTTCTGCTGACCCAGCATATTCTGAATGTGTGCGGGGCGAAAGCTTCCTGCTTCGGCACGCTGGGATACGACATTGCGGGCGAGCAAATCCCCGCGCCGCACACGACACCGTTTGGCGAAGACTTGGCGGACATGTTCAAGCGCGCCCGCGATGCAGGGCAGACGCACGTGGCCATGGAGGTGAGCTCGCATGCACTGGAACAAGAGCGCGTGGCGGGCATTTCGTTTTCCGTGGGCGTATTCACGAACTTGACGCAAGACCACCTCGACTATCACAAGAACATGGAGAGCTATCGCGGCGCGAAGTTGAAGCTCTTCGAGCGTATCGAGGGCGAGGGCTGCTTCACGGTCGTCAATCGCGAGGACCCAGCGGCGGATTTCTTCATAGAGGCGTCGCGCGTGGCCTGCCACACGTATGGCGCAAAAGGGAATTGCCGGGCGACGGGGATCAAGATGAGCCCCGCCGGGACACGCTTCACAGCCAACACGCCTTGGGGTTCTGCGGAGATCGCGTTGAACCTCGTGGGGCGACACAACGTGTCGAACACGCTGTGTGCGATTGCGATATGCGGCGGACTGGGCATGCCGATCGAAGGCATCGCGGAAGGCATCGCGACGTTGGACCGCGTGCCTGGACGGTTCGAGCGCGTGGACGCAGGCCAGGACTTCTCGGTAATTGTGGATTATGCCCACACGGACGACGGCCTGAAGAACGTGTTGGAGGCCGCGCGGGAAGTGTGCAAAGGCCGCATCATCTGCGTATTTGGATGCGGCGGCGACCGCGACAAGGGCAAGCGCCCGAAGATGGGCAAGGTCGCGGGAACGCTGGCGCATTTCCTGGTGGTGACTTCGGACAACCCGCGCAGCGAAGACCCCGAGCGGATCATGCTCGACATCGAAGTGGGCGTGCAGAATTCCGGGCGCAAGAAGTACGACGACTACCTGATGGTGGTCGAGCGCGCCGAGGCGATACGCACGGCGCTTGGCATGGCCAAGGCGGGCGACCTCGTGATGATCGCCGGCAAAGGGCACGAAGACTATCAAATCATTGGTAATGAGCGCCGTCATTTCGACGACCGGGAGGCCGCGCGCGACATCCTCAAGGAACGTTGGTAGGCCATGGGCTGGAGTTACACGATACGCGAATTGGCGGCGGCCGTTGGCGCGGAAGCGCCCGCGCTGGATGGCGCGTTTACATCCGTGTCTACGGACACGCGGACTATTCGCGAGGGAGATGTCTTTTTTGCGCTCTCGGGCGAACGCTTCGACGGCAGCACGTTTGTCGAGGATGCTTTCGCGAAAGGCGCACTTGCCGCGGTAACGACGCGCGCGTCGGAGAAGGGGCCGTGTCTAGTCGTGCCGGATGTGTTGCAGGCTTTGCAGGCATTCGCGCGGGCGCACCGCATGCGGTACACCGCGCCCGTTATTGCGATCACGGGATCATGCGGCAAAACGACCACCAAAGATTTTGCAGCGGCGGTGCTCGGCTCGCGCATGAACGTCGTAAAGACGAAGGGTAACTTCAACAACGAGATTGGGTGTCCGTTGTCGCTTCTGCAAATCGACGCGGCCACGGACGCCGCGATCATCGAAATGGGCGCGGCGAGTACGGGCAACATAGCAGACCTCTGCGCGTTGGCGATGCCCACGGAATCCGTAATCACGCTCGTGGCTCCCGCGCATCTCGAAGGCTTTGGCACCATCGATGTAGTCGCGCGGACGAAGGCGGAGATCGCCGAGCACTTGCCCGAGGACGGCGTGTTTTACGTCAACGTCGACAATCCCTGGTGCGTGAAGGCGGCGGAGTTTTTTGCGGGCAGGAAGGTCCTGATCGGCTCTCATGGCGACGTGGTCTTGAAGTCGTGCGCATTCGCGGAGGACGGTGAGATCGTCCTCGACATCGAACCCATCGGCGCGATCAGGCTGCCGTTGCTGAACCGCGCCCACGCCACGAACGCGCTCATTGCGGTGGCGATAGGGCTTGAGCATGGGATAGAAGAATTCGAAGGGCCGTTGCGCGAGGCGGCGGCGGCCCCCGCGCGGTTCCGCTTGCTGCATATGAATGGAATCGACGTGTTCGACGACACGTACAATGCGAGTCCGGCAAGCATGTCGGCGGCGATTGAAGGGCTGGCCGAGAGGCCCGCGAAGGGCGCGCGCTTGGCGGCGCTCGGCGACATGCTCGAACTGGGACCCGACTCGGGCCGGTACCACGCGGACATCGGCGCGCTGACGGGGCGGCTGGGGATCGAGCACGTATTTGCCATGGGCAGCCATGCGTCTGCTATGATCGGGGCGGCGCGCGAATCCGGAGTGCCCCACGCCGAAGTCTTCTCATCCCACCAAGCCATGGCGGACGCCATTCGTTCCGTGGCGAAATCAGGCGATGTGTTGCTCGTGAAGGGCTCTAGAGGTATGCGCATGGAGGGAGTCATCGAGGCGTTACGCGCCTCGACCGGCTAAAGGAAGGATATGTTTTACCAATTGGCGCTGTTGCTGCGCCCCGAGTTCGGTTTTCTCAATGCGTTCACCTACCACACGGTGCGTGCGGGCGGCGCGGCGTTGACGGCGTTCGCGATATCGCTTGCCGTTGGGCCCATCCTGATTCGCGCACTTCGGGCCTTCAAGATCGGCCAGTACATTCGCAAGGAGCACGTCGCGGATCTTCACGCGTTGCACAAAGGCAAGGCGGGCACGCCCACGATGGGCGGGGCGCTTATCATCGTTTCCGCACTGGGGTCGCTCGCGCTCTGGGGCCGCTTCTCGAACCGCCTGCTCATCATCGCCATCTTCGCGACGTGTCTGCTCGGCGCAGTGGGCTTTCTCGACGACTACATCAAACTGCGGCGCAAACACAACGCGGGCCTCAGCGCGAAAGCGAAATTCGCAGGACAGATTCTGTCGGGCTTGTTGATCGGCGCGTACCTTGTTTACAGCCCTATCACGTATAGCGCCACCGATATCGGCGCGCACGATGTCGACTCATGGCAGACCTTCGCCGGTGCGCTGAAGAAATCAAGCGTGGCGACTCCGGCGACGCCAGCCGAGCGTATCGTGCAACTTCTTCCCGAAGACTTCCGGAACTTGCTGGCGGACCTGCCCGAGGGCGGCGCCGTGGACAGCGACACGCGAGCGCGCATACTGAATGGTATTGAACGCATCTTCACACAACAGGACGTCTACGATGCCCGCATTTGGGAGAAGACGCCGATTACACCGGAAGCGCAATCGTTGCTCGAACGGGGATACGCCTCGCTTTCTCCGATGGAGTGCCGCCGCTTGAACCGCTTGCTCTTGGAATCGGCATTCCCGGGGATCGTGGCCGTCACGCCGCCCGACATTCACACAAAACTCGAGATACCGGGTTTGCGCATGGTGCTGATTCCGTTGGGTCTGATGTACGTCACGTTTGTGATCCTGCTCATTGTGGGGGCGACCAACGGCGTAAACTTGACGGACGGTTTGGATGGTCTGGCGACGGGCGCCTCGCTCGTTTCCTTGCTGGCCTATACCGGAATCGCGTATGTCGTGAGCCGCGCGGACTGGTCCAGCTATCTGTTCCTGCTTCACGTGCCGGAAGCGAGCGAGTTGACTGTATTCGGTGCGGCGATGGTTGGCGCGGGCCTGGGTTTCCTGTGGTTCAACTCGCATCCCGCGGAAGTCTTCATGGGCGACACGGGATCACTCGCGCTGGGCGGGGCCATTGGGACGATGGCCATCCTGA
>JBAZRU010000476.1:0-5894 GCA_041662805.1 Candidatus Hydrogenedentales bacterium
AGTTCGATGACCTCGGCCGCCGTGCTCGGTACACGCTCCTTAATGACGGTGCTTGCCGCGGTGATCATCGGCGGAACGGCCATGACCGGAGGCCGGGGAAGCATCCTGAAAAGCTACATCGCCGTGCTTCTACTAACGACCCTGTTCAATGGCATCGGCTGCTTCGGACTGGGATTTGAGGTCCAAATCTTCGTGAACGGACTTATCCTCGCGCTCGTTGTGCTCTACGAAGCGTACGCGACGCATCGGCACGAGCTGCTCAAAGGGCAGCGCGCGGACTTGATGAAAGAGGCAGAAGCGGTTCGCTATGCCGCGGCACTCCACAAAAGGTCAAACGCCCTTGCCCTTGGGCTTGCCATTGCCATACTGGGAATTGCCGCGACCGCCTATCTGGCCGCGCCGTCGCGGGAAAAGCCGACTGCAGGCCCGGAAGCCCAAAACGACGTGGATGTGTTTGCGCTTCGAGGGACGGATGGGCAGCCATATCTCTCCAAGGCCGTTGAACATGTTGACGTGCCCGAACGCCCCGCGGATCCCAAGGCGCTTCCGGAAACGGAAAAGGGGCACTGGTGGGACATCGAATACGCGGGGTGGAAAGTCGAGAAGGCCGCCATGCCGGAATCGCCGAGGGACGGTTCCAGGGGCAAAAGGGTTATTCTGTTGAAGGCGGGAGATCATCCTTATTGGACGGCGTATGTTCACGGGTTCACGGTCATCGCGGAGGCGTATGGCATGAAGACCAAGGTCTTCAACGGAAACTGGAACATGGATTTGCAGGCGCAGCAGACAGACCAGGCCGTGAACGAACGGCCGGACATGATTCTGTTCGCGCCCGTGGACGCCACGGCCTGCGCGCCGCTGCTGCGTCGTATCAACTTGGCGGGAATTCCCTGCATCACCTCCAACACGATTCCCGCCAACGCGGCCATGAAATACTGTCTTGCTTGGACAGGTCCGGACGACTGGGGGCAGTTTCGCATGCTGGCGCGCACGTTCGCGGATGCCTTGGGGAAGAAGGGGGGCTACGCCGTTGTCCGGCACATGCCCGGCAGTTCGTGCTTCTTTTCGCGCACGTATGCGCCCGTCACCGAGCTTCTCGAGTACGCGCCGGACATGAAACTGCTGGCGATGGACACGTCCAATCTTGAGACGGAAGGCACGATGCAATTGGTGGGGGCGTGGATCGCGAAGTTCGGCCCGGAACTGAAGGGACTGATTCTGGCCGGTGATGATTTCCCGCTGACCGGCGCTCTTGAGGCAATGAAGAAGGCCGGACGCCAAGATATCGTTATTGTCGCGGCGGGCAACTGCAAAACTGGGATGGACTCGGTCAAGGCCGGCGAAGCCCTTGCGATCACCTATCAGTCCGCGGAAGGCGACGGAGCGCTGGCCGTGCATTCGGCGGCGCGTTGGTTCAACGGGGAGACGCTCAATCCGGTGACATACCTCCCCAAACATATAATCGTGCGCGGCGATGTCGACGAGTTTATGCCGGCGCAATGGTAGCTGGAGTAGAGTGGGACTGAATCCGATTCGTTCGCGCTGAAACGCAACACGGAATCCGTCCATGGCCCAGGAGAGATGCGAGCATGCTTCACGATCCCAGCCACTATAGTCCTCCTCCGCCAACGGAGGAGATCCACCTGAGCACAAGTGACAAAGACGTGCTGCGCGGCCTCGCCGAGGAAGTCGCCCAAGTTGCCGCACTTCCCGATCACAAAGAGAAGGCGCAGCTCTGGACGCGCCTCAACGATCTTGAGAGCCGCCGTCCGATGGTGTGGATCAACGAAATCTGCTGGAACGAGATGAACGTCTTCGACGAGCTCACGTTAAAGACCACGCATCCGTGGGCGCAGGACCAAGAGCGGGAACTCCGCAGGATGCTGTACCAGTGGAGGCACCTTCCCGGCGACATGATCGTAGGCAATTATCTGGAATGTCCTCTGGCCATTCACAGCACCGACTTCGGCATCATCGAAGACGTAGACATCGTGCGGACCGACGAGGAGAGTTGCGTAGTATCGAGGCGCTTTCACGTGCAGATACGGGACATCGAGGACATCGAACTTATCCGCATGCCGAGGATTACGCACAACACAGCCGCGACGGAAATCCGCTATCAGGCCATGCAAGATGTCTACTGCGGCATCATGCCCGTGAAGAAGGTGGGGCAAACCCACATCTGGTTTACGCCATGGGACTACTTGATCCGCTGGTGGGGCGTCGCGGAGGCGATGATCGACTTGGTAATGCGGCCTGACGTTGTGCACGCGGCAGTGGAGCGCATGGTAGACGCCTGGATGACCGAGCTCGATCAGTTCGTCGAACAGAATCTGCTCTCGCTTGACTGCAACAACACGCGCGTCGGTTCGGGCGGGTACGGATATACCAGCGTGCTGCCCGGCGACAACTACGATCCCGAATATGTGCGGCCTCACAATATGTGGGGTTGCTCGAATGCGCAGATTTTCTCGGACGTCTCTCCGGAGATGCATTGGGACTATGCCATTGCGCATGACCTTCGCTGGCTCGAGCGATGGGGGCTCATCTACTATGGATGTTGTGAGCCGCTGGACGGCAAGATCGACCTGCTTCGGCGCATTCCCAATTTGCGAAAGGTCTCGGTGAGCCCTTGGTGCGATGCGCGCCGCGCGATTGAGGGGATAGGGCGCGACTATGTGATTAGCCACAAACCCAATCCGGCCATTCTCGCGGAAGCGAAATGGGACCCGGTGCAAGCGCGAAAGAACATTCGAGAATTCTTGGCGATAACCGAAGGCAATTGTCACGTGGAACTCATCATGAAAGATATCTCCACGGTGAGACACGATCCCACACGGCTGTGGGATTGGGCTGCCATCGCAATGGAAGAGGCGCTGCGGTTGGGGTAATGTAACGGCAACGCGGAGGGCCGGGCATGGCTAATTTCGGGAATCTGGATTGGGCCATCGTCATCGTCTATTTCATTGCGATGGCATCCATCGGGCCCTTTTTCGCGCGGCGCAACAAGTCGACCGATGGCTACTTCGTGGGCAACCGTTCGTTCCCCGCGTGGCTGCTCGGCCTGGCCATGTTCGCAACCTCGATCAGTTCGATTACCGTCGTGGCCTTTCCCGCCGACGCATACAAGACCGCGTATTTGCGCCTCATTCCCTCTTTCATGCTGCCCGTGGGGATATTCATCGCGTCCATGACGATACTCCCGATGTTCCGGCGCAGCCGTTGCACGTCGGCCTTTGAATACCTCGAAGGCCGCTTTGGGCCGGGGGTCCGAGTCTACGCGGCGATTGCGTTTCTGATCACGCAAATCGCGCGCATCAGCACCATCCTGTATCTGGTGTCGCTGGTCTTCGAGCAAATGACCGGCGCCGACCCCTATGTGTGCATCCTCGCGGGAGGGCTTGTGATCGCCACCTACACGGTATCCGGTGGGATACGGGCGATTGTCACGGCGCAGTTCATGCAGGCGTTCTTACTGTGGTTCGGCGCGATTCTTTGTTTCATCATGGTCGTTCGGGGTATCGATGGCGGCATCTCGACGATCATCTCGACGGCCATGGCGGACAATAAGTTCATGCTCGGCGATCTGAGCGAAGTCACACATAAGATCGAGAAGGTGGACTGGTTCAGCCTGCGGGAAGAAGCCATCGTGATGATGCTGTTGATCGGACTGAACAACTGGCTGACGGAATACAGCGGAAACCAGAATGTGATCCAGAAATACGTGGCCGCGAAGAACCCCCGAGAGGCGACCCTTTCCATCTGGATCTGCTGCTTCTGCAGCGTGCCGACGTGGGCCTTCTTCATGTTCCTGAGTCCATCCTGCCTTATTTCTGCGTTCAGAATCTGCCCACGGGCATCCTCGGACTCGTCATAACCGGCGTGCTCGCGGCGGCCATGTCGGCCTCGGCATCGAGCGTCAACGCCATTTCCGCCGTGACCATCACGGACATCTACAGACGCCACCTTGTCAAAACGGGTAGCGACAAGCACTACGTGAATGCCGCGCGAATCGTGACCGCGATAAGCGCGCTTGCGATGATGGGCGGTGCCATGCTCTTCCTGCAGATGAGCAAGCTCACGCTCCAACACACAGGCACTAAATTGGCCGCGCTGCTCTGGGGAGGGATTCTTGGCATATACATACTTGGCTTCTTTACCACGCGCGGCAACAGCCGGAGCGTCTTTGCGGGTGTTGTATGCACGCTGCTGTTCACCGGCTACATTACGGCGATTGAGTTGAAGTACATCACAAAGGAAGGGCTTATCAACTCGTTTGGTATGTCAGACTATCTGGCTGACCTGTCCGCCAAACCGATTCACACGTACTACACAGGCATTTTCGGAAATGCCATTCTTTTCTTCGTCGCGTATTTCATTGCATGCTTGTTTCAGCGCCAGACGCGTGACTTGACGAACCTGACCATCTGGACAAGGCGGATCACCGAAGGAGAAGGAGAGTAGACGCGTTGCTCGCGGTTCAGCGGGCGCTTTGCTCCGAGAATGCCCGCCACAGAAGAGCGGTTAAGACGAGGCTCACGCCAATATACAGTGTGTACAGTGCGGCCAGGACGATATTCGCCAAGCGCCATTCCGTGGGAATGCTGACTACCCATCCGGCCACGACAATCATGGCCAGGAAGGCCCCTATCGCCAGGAAAGGCACCTGGTATTCAGCGTCGTCCTGGAGCGCGTCGTGGTATCGCGTGCGCCAGATCCATGCAAGAGCCATCGCAATGCAGCCCATCGCCAGAATGACCAGAAAGCGGAAGGGCCCCGCCTCGATTTCGTGAAGCTTGCACCAGCCATCGTACGCGCCCAACACGACGACCATGGAAGGAAGGCCAAGCGGGAAGCCGGATCGGAAGAATGCGCGAGACCAGGCGGCAATCGGAGCGCGCGCGACGTCCGACGGCTTGTTGAATAGCCAGAACGCCAAACCGAGACTGAGTCCGCCACCCAAGCCAATGGTCATTTCCCAATTCTTCCACCACCCGATCTTCAATGCAGAATCGTTAAAGGTCTGCCAATACCCGCCCACGGTGAACGGGATGGCGAACCCGAGCGCGACGGTGAGGATCATGCCAACGGCGCGCCGGTCGCCTCGGAACATCTCGTACGCGAGGAATCCAAGGAAGAGCCCCACATGCGGGGCGATGGTGTGAAGCGAGTCCCGTGCGCGCACGCAGGTCTTGTACTCCGGAATGTCGTAGATGCCTTCGTGGTAGAAGGGCAGGAACAGGTGCGGGCACGCGCGCACGAACTGAGCGGCGGCGATTGCTCCACCGATTCCGAAGGCGATACGGAGGAGCCAGTCCCGTGCGCGCAACCGCTTCGATGGGGCACACCAGGCCATGAAGCATCCCGCGTTGCCGCCCCAATGAAGGCCGCACACGAAGAGCATGGCGTAGCCCGTCCACGCGGGAACGTCGCGCAGAAGGTTGGGGTAGTCGGCGTAGAACCGGCCGCGCAACCAGGCAATGTAAACGCCGTATCCCGTGAATCCGCCGTAGGCAATGCCGGCAGTCAAGGCCAACAGAATCCAAGGAGTGCCGTAGGGCCTGCGTTCGGCCCCTTCACCCAATCGAGAATAGGCATACCATAGGAGAGCCCAACCGAATCCAGCCAGGGCGCCGCCCATCTCGCCGCCGTAGCCTCCCGTTCCGCGAATGGCCCAGAAGAATGCCCCCATCAACCCCATCGTCATGGCCACGAGGAGATATTCCGAAGATGTCCATGAACGCATAGAATGCTTCATTGTTGGATCCTCCGGGCGGCCGGTTGTAGAACAACAGGCATACGAACGCTATCGGCTCAATTGGTTCGAATTAAGGCGATACGTTTCCGTTGCGAAACGTTGACGCCCTCGCAAGATGTCTAGCCGTTCAATGCGC
>JBAZRU010000477.1:0-5877 GCA_041662805.1 Candidatus Hydrogenedentales bacterium
GCGCGCTTTCACGGTCCCTGTTACCACCATCTATTCTATGACGTGCTTCCAGCAACCATGCATGCGTTGTCGGCCGACCCGTCGCCTAAGGCGATGGCAAGGGCGTCGGCAACCTACAACATGGTGATTGAAGGCATGCTGGCCGAGACGGGGTATCACGCCTATTTCACGGTGTTGGACGAGCAGAAGATCCTGCCGGGGCAGCGCAAGGGGATTTCCCTGCTCAAACAAGACGAGGCTCGCCACATCGCGTACGGCATCTTCTTCCTATCGCGACTGATGGCCGAAGACGAATCGTTGTGGGAGGTCGTAGAAGCAACCATGAACGAGTTGGTCGAGCCCGCGCTCGGGATGATTTACGAGTCGCTCGGCTCTTACGACCCTATTCCGTTCGGCTTGGAGGTTAGCCACTTCACGGACTACGCCATGAGCCAGTTT
Source organism: Candidatus Hydrogenedentales bacterium (assembly GCA_041662805.1). Taxonomy (GTDB): domain Bacteria; phylum Hydrogenedentota; class Hydrogenedentia; order Hydrogenedentales; family SLHB01; genus JAIBAQ01. The sequence goes on from JBAZRU010000477.1 coordinate 439, forward strand.
CAGAAGCGGCTTGAACGGGTCCAACGCGCCCGTACCATGACGATGGACGAAATCTACGCCGTCACGCACCTTGCCATCGAAGAGGACGACGCGTAAAGAGGGGGCTGCTCACCCGCCTCAGGATTTCGGAGCGGCCAATGCCTTCAGCGCCGCGTCGCGCATGGCCGCGTAGGGCGCTTCGACCCCCGTCCAGCGCTCGAACTGAAGTACGGCCTGGTTGATGAGCATCTCGATTCCCACGATAGTCTTGCACCCGGCGGCTTCCGCGTCGCGGAGAAGCATCGTCTTGTGCGGCCGATAGACCATGTCGAAGACGACTTGGCAATCCCGGAGCCAATGTGCAGGTACGGGGCTGGCGTCTTCGTGCGGGTGCATCCCGATAGGCGTGCCTTGAATCACGACATCATGCGTGCGCATCGCCTCCGCAAGATCGGTATCCAGTCCTCCGGCGGCGACGCTCTTCCCCGACGCAGTACGAAGGTCGTTCACGAGCTTCGCGACACGCTCCGGCGTTCGCCCGAGAATCGTCACGTGGTCGGCGTGGGTCAATTCCGCAATCGCAAAGGCAACCGCCCGCACCGCGCCTCCCGACCCAACGAAGAGTACCTTCTTTCCGTTCAGGTCAACCTTTGCGTCGATAAACGCGCGGAGCGTTCCCGGCCCGTCGGTTGTCGAGCCGACCAGGCGTCCGTTCTCGTTCGTAACTGTATTTACACTGCCCACGTGCTGGGCCATCGGTTCAATTTCGTCGAGGTGCCGCATGACTTCGATCTTGTGCGGGATCGTCACGCTCATCCCACGGAAACTCGGCAGGGCGCGCATGCCTTCGATACACCCGCCCACGTCTTCGACGCGGAACGCCAGATAGACGTAGTTCAACCCCGCCGCTTCGAACGCCGCATTATGCATGTGCGGCGACAACGAATGCGCCACCGGATTCCCGATGACCGCGCATAGCCGAGTTCCAGTGTCAATCAACCGCATGTACTCTCCCCGTGGATTCGTGCGCTCACCATTTCAACTCAAAACCGTAAGCTGACCTGAAAATCTCAAATCTGAGATTTCAGATTTCAAATTCCTCTTCTCCCCCTATCCCGGAGGCCATGACAGATCGCGCCCCCCAAGGATATGCAGATGTACATGCCAAACCGTCTGCCCGCCACGCCGGCCGCAGTTGATCACGTACCGGAAGCCGTCCTGGGTCAGACCTTCCTTGTCGGCAATTTCGTTGGCCTTGAGCACAAGCTTTCCGATAAGGGCCGCATCTTCGGGCCCCGCATCGGTTACCTTCGGGATATGTTTCCTCGGCACAATTAGTATATGCGTCGGCGCGCCGGGGTTGATGTCGCGAAACGCATAAAACTCGTCGTCCGAATACACCTCCGTGGAAGGGATTTGCTTGGCCGCGATTTTGCAGAACAGGCAGTCGTTGTCCATGGGCGAATCACCTTTCTCCAGTCCATTGCGTAAGTGAGCGTACATCAGCCCCACGCCGAGGCGCAATTCGACTCAGTCACGCGAGTGTGCGTCCAAAAAGTGGGAGCATTGGCAGCTCCCTGAGAATCGGTAAGTTCTTGTACACGCTCGGATACAATCCGCCACCCGCGACAAACCTCCGCGAAACGAACGGCCGAAGGGGACGGAAAGAGCAGCGAGCAGTGCAACAAATCAACGTATATATATAGGAAGTAACACTCGAGGGCCAAACCATGACTATGCAGTCCCGTTCACAATCCCGCGCCTCCCTGGATTCCAGACCCCAGCCCCGCGCGGGACCCCCCCCTTGAATCGTCAAAAAAATGTACGGGTGCCCCCCACACAGAGAACTGGAGTCTGCCCCGTGTCTTCGCCATCTTGCTTCCCAATCCAGAACACAGAGTCCGTCACCCCCTTGAATCGTCAAAAACGACGCGCGGACACCCCCCTCGTATCATCAAGACCCGCGCGGGACCCCCCCTTGTATCGTCAAGACGACACGGGGACACCCCCCTGCCATCCGGGCACCCCACGCCGGTCCATCTCCGTTTGTCCGTGTATGTCCGTGCTTATGCCCACTCCCCCGACCGCCGGTCGCCCCTTCTATCGCTGTACCTGTTTATCGGCCTCGTAGGTGAAGAGGGCCGCGGCGGGTTTCTCCGCGAGCGTGATCGTGAATCCCGAGGTGAGCAGGTCGTTTACGCTGATGTGGGTGGTCTCGTGCGAATCGAGGTTGGTGAGGGCGTAGGTTGCTTTGGGATCGAGGGCATGGAGGACGCAACGGAGGGCGGCGTCGGGGCAATCTTGCCGGCGGAACGCCTGGATCAGGCCTTTCCGATTCTTGGGGTCGTGAAACTGCCAGGCTATCCACGCGTCGTTCTTCGTTGAATACGGTGTAAGGGCATAGAAGTCCTTGCGGAACAGGGGCGCAAGCGCTTTGCATTCTTCCAGCGTAGCGCGCGCGGAATCCCACACGGCTTCGTCTTTCGAGTAATAGTCGACCGCGAACGAGAAGTGCGAGCCGTATCCGGACCGGCATTTGTAGCGGTCGATGTCCGCGGAGCCGATCCCGGTGATGGGCAGCCATTGGGCGAGTCCGTAGGTGTGGCATTGCTGGCCGGTCGGGTCCCAGAGATAGTCGGACCGCGTCAGGATGAGCGCGCGTTTCAGCATCTCCAGGTCGATGCGGCGTCCGCCGCTGGCGCAGGTATCGAGCAGCAGCGACGGTTGCCGTTGGCGGAGGGCGTCGAAGTAGCGGTAGAAGGCCTGCACGTATTCGATTTCTTTGATGCCTTGCCGGTCGGCGGGCTCGTTCGCGCGCCAGTAGAACGACGGATACATGTTGAAGTCGTTTCGGTACGCGTCGATGCCGGTGTCGCGAATCGCGGCTGCAATCGTCTCGGTGAGCCATTCCTCTGCTTCCGGTTGCGCGAGATCGAGCAGGTGGAATTGGTCGTTGAACTGATACTTCAGCTCTTCGGGCATGGTCGAGACCGGCTTCAGGAGCCAGCCGGGATGGCGTTCGAACAGCATGGTCCCGGGCATGACGCGTTCGGGTTCGAACCAGAGGAGGAATTTCAGACCGGCGGCGTGAGCGGCATCCGCGACGGGTTTCATGCCATTGGGGAAGCGCGCCGGGTCGGGTTGGAAGTTGCCGACTCCGCGCGCCCAGTTGTCTTGGGGCGATGTGAACCAGCCTGCGTCGATCCAGAAGTAGTCGACGGGGAGCTTGTGCGTGGCGATGTTGCGGATGGCCTCGATCGTGTTGGCTTCGGTTGTCTTCTCGAACCCAACGACGGCGTGTGGCGATGCGGCCATCAGGGGTTTGACGGGCTCGCCGTCGTAGCGCGGCACGTAGTGCTCAAGCAAGAGGCGGCGGAACCTGTTCTGGCCGATCATGCGGTCGTCCCCATTCCAGGACAACACAAGTACGGACGGGGTGCGGACCGTTTCGTGCGGCATCAGTCTGAAATGAGCCGTTTCGAAGCCGGCCTGCACGCGAACGCGGCCGTCTTCGCGGGTGAAGGACGCAGCCCATTGGCCGGTCCAGCCTATCGCGACGACGATTCCGCGAGGCGGGGCAGCCAGGTTGAAGAACGGCAGGAACCCGTCCGAAGGCCGTCCGCCAAAGGGCGTGAATGAAGCGGAGGCACCCGGCTCCAGGGTCTTCTGCATCGGTTGAAAATCGGTGATGAGCGCGTGGCTTCCCTCGGCATAGTACAAATCGCACCGCGACGGGCTCGCGGTGTCCCACGCGAAATCGGCAACGCGGATGTCTTCCAGGATGGGGGTCTCGCGGTCGCTGGTGTTCGTGAAATAGAGGACCCATTCGACGGCGTCGAAGTCCGGATAGACAGTCGCCACATAGCGGACTTCCAGACCCGTTTCCGAATCGGTCCACGTCATGGTCTGTTGGCGCGGATTGGCCGACGGATCACTTGGCGCGCGTTCGAGTTTCCAGTTCGCGGGATACTCGTTTGCAAATGCCTTGCCGCCGTAGGTAAACGAGAAGGGTAGGGGATTCGCGCCGGACACCAACCGTTCATCGAACTCCCCGGCCCATGCCGTCTGTGTTGCCGCGGGCGACATGGCTACAAACGAAAGTGCGATGCAAACGATGGATGTGTGGCGAAACATCAAGCGACTCCCCTTCTGAGGTTCTCGAGCGCCCAGGGTTTTCCCATCAGGCTCTCGGAGGTTCGCGCAGGCAACACTCGGCGGATCCTAGTCGCTATTGCCGGTCCCGTCAATGGAGTGTGCGCCCACGTGCATGGCTCTTCCTCGGAGATTACGTGGTGAAGAGGAGACCGGCGGTCGGCTGCCGACAGGTATGTCGGCGGAGTGGCGCGGTCGGGACCACACCACAGCAAACATGAATCGAGAGGCCTCGCGCGTGTGGAGGCCTCTCGATCTATCGTGATTGCCGCGATGCGGATTACGGAGCCGGTTGCTTCAGCATGGTCAATAGGTCGTGGGGATTTTTGCCAGCCTGTTCGGCCACGGTGCGGACATTCTCGTCCGCTCCGGCTTTGATGCCCGCCGCGCTGAGTTTCTGAAGGACCGAGTCGAGGGCGAGTCCTTCATCCTCACACATCTGCCGGACGGTCTTGCGTCCCAGGCCAGCGCCCGAGCCGGAAGGCCGTGATGAGCCACCCGCATGGGTTTCGGCAAACAAGGCTTGGGGAGTGACTCCGTGGGCGGCAGCGACTTCGCCCACGGTCTGACTCGGGCCGGTGACCTTGATGCCTTTGGCCGCGAGTTTCTCCGTTACCTGCTCGGCGGTTGTGCCGGTCTGCTTGGCGTACTGCTCGATGCTGGAAAGCTCGGCGTGCGCGTACGGAAGCTGCGTGTCCTCCTTCTCCCAGGCGTCCTTGATGCGTTCGCCCAAAACGGGTACGGCGCTGAACGGCGGAATCCTATACAGCGTACCCCCGACGACAAGCACGGTCAGCACGGTGGCAAGCGCGAATTCCCCTTTCAGATTGAAGCCTTTCAGGGCCGCCGTGTAGAAGTAGCTAAAAAAGGTCCGCCAGTTCAAGAAAAGGTGCAAGCCGGCGGCTACCAGGAGAAGCACGGCCATCACGCTGTGCAATGCACCCCAGCTCTCTTTTTCAATTCCCAAGACGTTCCAGCCGGTCCAGTTGGCCACACGTCCTCGGGGCGAAATGTAGAGTACAACGCCGCTTACTACCATGACGAGCGAACTCAACGCCAGCGCCATGGAGGCGAAGCCTTTTAGATGAAACGATCTACCAAACATGTCCACACTCCTTCTGAGATGGTTTGTTGTTGCCGTGATGGGCATCCCATGCAATCGAAGGAGAGCAATCTCTATGCCAGCGCATTTCCCCGCGAAAGCAGTCTCGCCGGGGCTTGGATGTGCAAGGCTTGCTGGGAATGGGAGGAAGCTGTGCAATCTCTGCACCGTGCATGCTCGCTGAGCGTTACGGTAGCGAAGGGCCC
>JBAZRU010000478.1:0-5856 GCA_041662805.1 Candidatus Hydrogenedentales bacterium
AGGTCGATACCGCCGTAACCGTTGACTTGAATGTCGAACAAGGGCGGAAGGATCGCGGCGGCACGCGAACCGAGGTCTGTTTTGGCGCGGCCTGCGGGCGCAACGGATACGACCCGCCCATGCTCGATCACAATATCCGATGGCTTCCCCTCGCCCCACACCACGCCGCGCACTACCAACCGCTTCATCGCTCTACTCCGTCCATCTCGTCCATCCAGTCCATCTCGTCCACCGAATCCAACCGGATTCCACTACGCATAGTACTAGAGCCGCACCTTCGACGAAAGCCCTGCGTGCAGAAAACACCCTGCGGCAAGAAAGGGCTTGCGTTCTAGCAATGTGATTACCCATAATGTTAGGTGTTGGCGGTGATACTGAAATTCCCTCCTATGTCGTTGGGGCGAGAGGCAGATATGAACATCGATCCCGATATTCCCATTTACGCGTACATCAAGCGCGAACTCAAGAATCAAATCGAAAGCGGCGAACTTCCGGTAGGCGCGCGCGTGCCGTCGGAACTTGAGTTGGCGCGGCAGTACGAGGTGAGCCGGAATCCGACCCGGCAAGCCTTGCGCGATTTGGAAATGGAAGGCTACATCACCCGGACCCCCGGGCGCGGCTCCTTTGTCGCCCCGCCGGCACAGCGGCAGAAGCTGTTGCTGGTGAGCGGGTGGAAGGCCTTCGCGATTGCGTGCCCGGAGCTTGAGTGCCACTACACCCGCAACGTCGTGCAGAATTTCATCCGTCACGCGGCGGATCGCGGGTTTCAGACCATGGTCTATTTCATGCGGTTCAGCAACGAATCGGAATACGAGTTCCTTGCCGACATCCGCAACAGCGGCATCGCGGGCCTGGCCCTGTGGCTGCAACACATGACTCCCCCCACCCTGGATTTGCTGCGCCGGTTCCAGCGGTCGTCGTTCCCCTTGGTGCTCGTAGACCGATATGTGCCCGACCTGGAAACGGATTTTGTCGGCACGGACAATGCCGACGTGGGCTACCGGTTGACGAAGTCCCTGATTGATCGGGGGCACAAGAGCATCGGCGTCGTGACGGCGGAATTGGACAATACGGCGGTGGACGACCGAATCGGCGGCTACAAGCGGGCGTTGCGCGAGGCGGATCTGACCTTCAACGAGCAGCTATTGGGCGTGTTTACGTCGAATAAGCCAGCCATTGCCGAAGTTATGAACCGGATCATGGCAAATCGCGCACGGCCCACGGCCTTTTTCTGCGTGAACGACGGGTGCGCTGCGAAGCTGGTCGACCAGCTTGCCGAACTCGGCTACCGCATCCCGCAGGACGTGGAAGTGGCCACCGTGGACGACAACGAACTGGCTGCGTCGCTGGACGTGCCGATTATTGCCGCCGCCCAGTCCAGCGGCGAAATGGGCCGCCTAAGCGCTGAGCTACTGATGGAGCGCGTCAACCAGCCCACGCGCGCCATGCAGCGGCGTTTCCTGAAAGCGGAGATTCAGCACGATATGCCCGGCCCCATCTCGTTCGAGACCGGCGACCCCATCGCGATCTCCTCCCCCGGCGAACTGGTGGGCAAAAGCGCGCCGGGAAGCTGAGAAGTACCTGTAGTCATGGGCCAACAGGGCAGTTGGATTCTCACTCACGCTCCTTGCTATTGTCATGCCAACTTCGGCAACGATGACTCGTCTTCCACAAATTCGAGATCAACGTGCCGCTTGTTACACTCTATCAGCGCTGGATGATGTCGAATGAATACAAACTTCTCTTCTGCGACGAAACGCTCTTGCCTCTTGGGATGCCAGCTTCTGTGGGGTCTGGCGATTGTACTTACAAGCGCAAGTTGCGGTGGCCCAAAGAATGATCCTGCCTTTGCGGGCAGCGAAATTGCGAAGGCGCCCCCCCCGAAGTCCTCTGCGGAAGAACTGGTAACCGTGGTGATACCAACTGAGGAGGACGACAGGGATCTCCTCGCATCATTGCCGCAAGAGAAAGGAGCGTTCCGGGGGGCGCTGGTCGAGAAGTTTGCGGAAGGAAACGAGAAGATTCGGGAGGAGCTTGAATTTCAGTTAAGCCAATTCCAAGAGTTCAATCCTTCAGGGGAGCTGCGCGTGGCTCGCGTATCCGCCGGTAGGATGAAAGCGGCAAGCGCGGACTATCCAACAGTTGAGGGACATTTCACAGCTGCACAGAGAGCGGAAGATGAAGGCTACGTTGACGTGGCAAAGTCGCAGTACGAAAAGGCTATAGCCAAAGATCCTCGCCGCTCTGAGTCCTATGCGGGACTCGCGCGATGTGAATTGCGTGTCGGCAACGTCGATGAAGCACTCGCGCAGGCTCAGAAGGCGCTTGACCTCGCTCCGGACAGGCCTGGTTGGCACATTCTTCATGGGGATGCACTTTACGGCAAGGAGGATGTTGATGGCGCACATGCGGCATATCGGCGCGCGCAGGCGCTCAATCCGAAGTTGCCTTTGCCCCACGAAAAGATAGCGGTGGTTCTCTGGCGGAAGAAGGATTTTGTGGGAGCCAAGGCCGAGGTAGACAAGTGCATCGAGTTGGGCGGGGTTCCCGACCCTTACTTCGTGCAGGGATTGGAGCTTGATTCCAAGCCTGGTGTTGATAGTACAGCCAACGAGATTGGAAATGCGACGGAGCACCTCGCGCCCTGACTCACAAGCAGAGTCCGAAGAAGCAGCATAAAGCATTTATTCATAGTTACTTGTGTCAAATCAATGGCGCAGATCGACTCGCTTCAAGGCCACATTCTCCTTCCCTCCTCAATTGGACCGTTCCTTTCCATTTGGCGTTCTATGACTATCAAATGTAAGGTCAATTCCTGATAAAACGTCTCCACTCTCAAGAGGGTTGACAGAAGAGCTGTTCTCTGTTACTCTCTATTTGTAATTACACCTGAAAGGTCAATGGAGCCTAAAGCCGTCTTAAAGGGTGATTAGGGTTGCCTGCGAAGGGGAGAATGAGTGCGGTTGCGGCACCATCAGGCCACTTTCGCTGCAAAACGTCCTTACATTTAGTCGGTGAGGCGTGGCTTCTTGGCCACCGGAGATTCAGCTTGGGGATTTAATCTGCGAGTCGAATATCTCCGGCGCGCACTCGGGGAGGCAGGGAGTAGTGGTGTCCTATCGCTAAGTGCGATGGGGGTCGGTAACTGGCGGCACATCTAATGGGAGAAGGAGGAGGTCGAATGAGGAAGAGCGCACTTATAATTGTATGTGCACTACTCGCAACGGCCCCGGCGTGGGCAGGGACTGTCTACTATGGCGGGTTTACCGGAGAAGTCGGTTATCCCTACAACGCTGACGGGCTATCTGGGGCGGAAACCAGCGGCGGGGCTGTGTTCCAGTGGGTTGGGCAGAACAACGGCTTCTGGCAGATCAATGCGACTGCCGGTCGAAAGAAGGGTTGGTTTGGCGTTGATTCGGCAGGACCACCACCCACTCAATTGACGATTCCGAACGGCGGCAATTATGTAATGTATGCTGCAGTTGAGATTCCGGGGGCTGGTACGTTCACTGCGTATGATTCGTCGACGAGCAACAAGCGCTTCTACTGCGGCATCGATTTCGCGGCACCCTATGGTGGAACAGGCCAGTGGGGCGTTGCCGGTATCGAATGGAGTATCGCGAACAGCCGGTGGGAAATTCGCTCGGACGATAACGGGATTCTTGGAAACGGCGTAGCGTTCTTTAATTCGGGAAGAAAGTTCGAGACACGCGTAACCAAGACTCCCACGAATATGTGGCGCATCGAGTATCGCAAGGATCACGGGGCTTGGACCTACTATTGGTGCATTGCCGCGCAACCCATTGCGGACACAAGTCCCCTGGATGATGCTTCCATAGATCTTCCAGCTTTCAGTGTTCGGGGCCCGTGGAAGGTCTATCCGGTACTCCTCACGGGTTCTGGGGTCACTACCAACCTGAACAACACGGCGGACTTCGATGGCGACGGCACAGCCAATGCCCTCGATCCGTTCCCGGCCGCTGTCGACTACGAAGTCGATACCGATGCCGACGACCTGCCGGATGAGTGGGAAACGCTCTACATCGGCGACCTCACCGAGAACGGCTACAGCAACAACGACAACGATTTCATCAACAATTTCGAGGAATTTGCCCAGGGATTTGACCCGAGCCTTCAGGATGGTCCGGGGCTTCCGGCCGTCGGCGCATGGGGTCGTGTGATGATGATGATGGCGCTGGCCATGTTCGGATTGGGCGCGATGGCGTTCCGGTTCCGGAAGGCCCATTCGCACTAGATAGTCTTCCCGCTTCGCGGGGCGATTGATTAAGTGATCCGCATGGGAGGCAGGCCCATTGGGCTTGTCTCTCGTGCGTTTTTTTGGGGAAAAGGGTGAAAGGGAGAGGAAAGAAGCAAATGGTCTCGGCCCAATATTGCAAACAGGGGTCCGTCATCCGCGTTATCCGTACCGCGATCGGCCCCCTTGCATTTCTTGGCAGAAGCTCTCGCCGCAAAATCATCAAGTAGTCTGGACTCTGCGTGAGCTACAATCCCAGGCGAGAAGAAGCCTTTCGTATCCTGTAAATCCTGTGAATCCTGTCAATTCAACTCGCCTCTCTCTTCGGCTTTTCCCCCTTTTCTTCTTTCTTCTCTTTTCGTACTACAAGCCGGCAACTTCTTACTCTTCTTTGCGGAAGTTGGTCCCCAATTCTGTGCTTTTCTGCGCACTATGTGTTCTCTCGCGGTAAGGACTCTTCCCCAATTCCCCGTGGTTTGAAGTTCTTCCCGCTTGATTGATTCTTCTCTCGGCGTTCATCGGTGTGTATCGGTGGTTGAGTCTCTTTTGGTTGCGGCTCTGCTGCGCCGTGATATCCGCAGTTCGCCGCCTTCACCGAGTGCAACGAACCTGCCCTTATATATAGGGGGTAACATTTGAGGGTTGAACCGTGTCCATGCAGTCTTGCTCCAAATCCCCGGACTCTGATCCTGGACCGCAGCCCGGCGAGGGCCCCCTTGAATCGTCAACTTGCGCAGAGGCGCCCTCGGGGCAACAAGACGCCCGCCGGAGAGAGACCCCCTTGAATCGTCAACTTGTGCAGGGGTGCCCTCGGGGCAACAAGACGCCCGCCGGAGAGAGACCCCCTTGAATCGTCAACTTGCGCAGAGGTGCCCTCGGGGCAACAGGACGCCTGGCGGAGAGAGACCCCCTTGAATCGTCAACTTGCGCAGAGGCGCCCTCGGGGCAACAGGACGCCTGGCGGGAGACCCCCTTGAATCGTCAAACTAGTATGGGGGGAGCAACCCCGGAGAAACTCCCACTTCGGTCTTCCAGACCCCAGACCCTAGACCCCATCACAGGCCTTTGGCCCGTTCTTTGGGGCTGAAGCAAGAAGGGGATTTACAGAACAGAGATTCTATGATAGGCTGTAATTACACTTGATTTATATTTGGCATGACATTAGTTGATGAATGATCGGCAAGGCGAGGAAATCGGGCCCCGAAGGGGAGGTGAAAAGGGGCGTCGAGTTTCGGAATCCAGGTCATATCAATGCTAGACGACTAATAGACATTACAGATCTTACATTACGGGAGTTATCAAGCCATGAGAGCAAGACGAAGGGGATTCACCCTAATCGAACTGCTGGTTGTAATTGCAATTATTGGGATCTTGGCGGCGATTCTATTGCCCGCGCTCGCGCGAGCGCGGGAGGCGGCGCGGCGCGCGTCGTGCCAAAACAACCTGAAACAGTTTGCGACGATTTTCAAGATGTATGCGGGCGAGGCCAAGGGCGAGAGCTGGCCGACCGCTAGCGCGTATTCCGTAGGCGTTGCCTATTCGATGGACTTGGCGGGCTACCAGCTTTATCCAGAGTATTGGACCGACGTGAACATTTCCGT
>JBAZRU010000479.1:0-5844 GCA_041662805.1 Candidatus Hydrogenedentales bacterium
TGGCCGCTGGGACGCCCGGATGCTGTACGATCTCTTTCCTGGGTCCACTGGCGCAGAACCGACAGACTTGAAGTGGACTGACGATAACCACGTCACTTTTGCGGCTACAATTCCCGGCAAGGGACGAGAACTTGTCTCGTTGTCCATGGATTCTGTCGACAGGAAAGTCTCTGTGTACCAACACAATATTCAACCAGAACCTGGCAGCCGTGATCCGATGACGGAGCTTCTTCCTTGACGGGCGTAGATGGCGATACCAAGGGGTTCTCCGTTCCCTTGTGTTTACGTGCTATCTCCGGGGAGGGCGGGGGGAGCGTCTGGATTCTGGACGAGGATACGTTTGTCATCGGCCGCGGGACGGGGTGTCACATCCGCCTCGACGACCACCACGTGTCCCGCAGGCATTGCGAAATTCGTCTCGAAGAGGGCGCCGCCGTCCTCTACGACCGCCAGAGCAGGAACACCACGCTTATCAACGGACGACCTGTCTCCAAGGGCATCCTTCGACCCGGCGACGTGCTCACGGTCCACATCTATCGTTTTATTGTGGAACAGCCCCCTGAAGATGCATTGCTTGAGGCCGGCACGGACGCGCTGCTCGATCCGACTCCCATCACCGCGGAACTTAGCGACTCCATTCACGTGCGCTCCGAGTTCGACGCTTCCACCTACCTGGACGACCCCCGTGCCGTTGAAGAGCTCTTTGCCCTCTTTGCCCTCTCGCGCGCCCTCTCCAAAACCGACACACTGGAAGCGCTCTTCGCCGTCCTCGAGGCGGGTGCGCGCCCGCTTGAATCCTTCCTCCTTCTGGCTCGCATGGCATGTTTCCGACGAAGATGACTTCGTCCTCTGCGCTCCCGCACCCGCGAGCGCGCTCGGAAAGTCGCCACACGAAGCGTTTCGCCAGGCCTACGGCGGAGGTGTAGGTGTGGTGTTGCCGTACAACTCCCAAGAAGGGGCCCGCGAAGTGCTCGCCGCGCCCCTCCGATACGGCGAACGGTGCTTTGCTGTCATTGCTGTGGAGCGGCCCATCTTTGACGCGCACCAGGCCGCGCTTGACTTGCAATATCTCGTTGGGGTGGCCGGCTGCGCAGGCCCGCTCGTGCGCGCCGTCGAGCGCCTCGAACAACTCCGGCGCGATGCCGAACAGGACTTGGACAAAAGCGTTGGCGGAGCTGTGCTCCTGGGAGATACGCCAAGCATGTCGAATGCCCGGGCCGCGTTGATGACGGCCGCGCGGGGTCGAGGCAATGTGCTTATCCTCGGCGAGACCGGTGTCGGCAAGGAGCTCGCCGCACGGTACGTCCATGATCACAGCGCACGGGCCGAAGGCCCCTACGTCGTCGTTAACTGCGCGGCCATCCCGAGCGCGCTCATCGAAAGCGAGTTGTTTGGACATGCCGTTGGGGCCTTTACCGACGCTGCGCGCCGCCGCCGCGGCCTTTTTCAAATCGCCCACGGCGGCACCCTTTTCCTGGACGAGATCGGCGAACTCAGTTCCGAAAATCAGGCGCGTCTGCTTCGCGTCGTCGAAACAGGCGTCTTCCGTCCTGTCGGTTCCGACGACGAACTCGAAGTCAACGTACGCGTAGTCGCCGCGTCCAATCGCCCCTTGCGCGATCCGTCCTCGGGATTTCGCCCCGACCTCTTGCACCGTATCGGCGCGTTCGTCGTTGAGCTGCCCCCCCTGCGCGATCACGCCGAGGACATCCCCGCTCTCGCGCGGCACTTCCTCGAAGTCTTTGCCGCGCATGCACCGGCCCATCTCTCCGGCTTCACCCCCGACGCACTCGAGACGCTGAGAAACCAGCGCTGGCCCGGCAACGTCCGCGAATTGCGCAACACCATCGAACGCGCGTGCCAAACTTCACGCGGACCCTGGATCGCCCCCAGCGACCTCGGCACGAGGCCACGCGCGGTCGTCGCTGAGGGGGGCGAAGAGACATTTCTGCCTCTCGATGCACACGAGAAGCGTCACATACTTCGCATCTTCGAAAGCTGCAACCGCAACATCGCCGAGACCTCCCGAATCCTCGGCATTGCCCGCAGCACGCTGTACAGCAAACTCAACACCTACGGCGTCCAACTGCAGTAACTCAGGCCGCGCGCCAACAGTCGCGACCGCGCAAGCTTCCTTTTCAAGGCAACTAACCCGCACATCGACGCGAATCCCACTCCGCCCAAGGCACGACATCGAGCGCTGAATAGACTGTCCGAAAACGCTACACATTGCATTGTCGGTTTCCAAAATCGCTACACGCGCCAAGGGGATTCCGATGGTTCAGGTCTCTCGCAAAAGCGCATATAAGCCGCAGTAAATCAGGGCCTTACATCATGCGATAGCTGGATGTAAGGCCGATGGCACCGTACTTGCTTTCCCGCACCGTGCAAGTATGTCTTGTGGTGATCCCATTCGTCTTGAGTGGCGTAAACGAATCTGGTTTAGGGGAAGGAGTACGTATGAAATTGGGGAGCGATTTTCGGTTTCGACCTTTGAGATTTCGTGCTGGGACAAGATTACACTTTGGGATCTGTCTACTCGGATTCATGACCATTGTTTTTCAATCGCTCGCGATTGACCCTCTCCCTCGAATAAAAGCGCGACCAGGCCTTTCCCACGCGGAATTCTATAACGAGGAAACCGGCGAACGCTTTATTCCGGAAGGCAATAACTACATCGTTTTGGACTCCTTCAATTTCTATCACGCCAATTTCGACGTAGGCATCTACAACCCGACGCTTGCGGAGGCGGCGCTGAGCCAAATGGAGAACTGGGGTTACAGCGTGGTCCGCGCTTGGATCGACTACCGTGGAGAGTTGTCGCCGGGGTCGGGGATTTTCGGTGTGGCTGGTCCCCTGGAGCGAAACCAGGCGGAACTCTATCCCCCGTATATGGCAAACCTCATCGATTTCCTCAAGAGAGCTAATGCTCACCACATTTATGTGGTACTTACAACTCATTTTCTCCCGTTGAATGTTTACTACTTCGCAATTGTCGGATCCTATCCTGATGATCCAAGTATCGACATAGAGAACGACCATTGGCTTGAGACGGGTTACGTCGAGTGCAGGAAAGCCTATATGCACGAGCTCGTCAAAGAAATTGCCGATGTGGAAAGTGGCACGCTGCTGAGTACGGTATTCTCTTGGGAAGTTCAGAATGAGCTGGCTCTCTTTGGAGACAGAAAACCGTTCAGCTTGAATTCAGGCACCATTACCACTGCCGATGGAAACACGTATGACATGGCCAGCCCGGCTTCCCGCCAGAGTTGCGAGGACAACGGTTTTCTCTATGCCATCCATCAATTCTCTACAAATATCCGACTCGCCGACCCCAATGCGATGGTGTCCGCCAGCGTGTTCACCTATTCCGTATTTGGCATGTCTGGCCCGAACGGATTGCAGGGAGCAGCTCAGCGGTTTCCGGCTCGCCCGGTGACTTTTGTCCCTGGATCAGATCTATCCTATATTGATATCCACGTATATCCAGATCAGGGCAACCTTTTAGCGGCATTGCAGACCAGTGAATGGTCAAGTATCGATCTTACCCAAAAACCGGTCGTAATGTTCGAATTCGGTGCATCCGTAAGTGATTATCCCGATGCGACTGTTGCTGCGAACCCGCTTAAGGCGCATCGCGATACCAGCCTTTCTCTCGGTCTAACCGGTTCCATGTTGTGGACATTCAATACTCAAAATCAGACTCCCCACTATTGGGCGGCAACAGATGCTGGAGGAGTTATCGGAGAAAAGCTGGCGCCGATTTCCCGCAACTTGAATTGGGAGTTCACTATCGACGGTGATTTTGAAGGGTGGACTCCGGAAGTCCCTGTTGTCGCTGCCGTCACCGGCGGTGAGCTTCAGCTTTCAACACCGAGCGGCACGCCCAATATAGAAATAGACACGTTAGATGTGCCTACGGAATTCCTAAATCGCGTGGTGGTGCGGGCTAAGATTCCGGCTGGCCCGACTCAGGCTACGCTGGCATGGACCACCGATACCGATCCCATATGGGAAACTCAGAAATCCCTGTCGCTGCCATTAGGCCAGTCTTCGGACTTTGTAGATCTTGTTTTTGAGCTTCACGACGTTGCGAGTTGGAACGGCCAAGTGACCGCATTGCGGTTGACTCCCTTCGGAGTTGGAAGCCTTGGTCCTATCTACATTGATCGGATCTCAGTAGAGAAGCGCCCATATTACCTTGTGTCTAATACGTACGACGGTGATGGAGATGGAATTCCTGACAATACAGAAGGCCGGACAGATATGGATGGTGATGGGCTTCCCAATAGACTTGACTCGGACAGCGACAACGATGGAATGCCCGACAGTTGGGAGTCGCAGAACGGGTTGAGTCCATACGATGACGGAGCGGTTGATGGGAACAACGGAGCCAACGGGGATCCCGATAGTGATAGCTGGACAAACCTGCAGGAATTCCTCAACGGTTCCAATCCGCACGTCGTTGATGTCCCGCAGTTGCCGACGGTTGCATGGCCAGCCGCCTTGGCGCTGCTAATCATAGGAGCATATGTAGTCCGGCGACGCACTGCTGCACCGGCACATGAATCAGGGAGTCATTAAAACCATTGTTATGATGCGAGACGCCCCCATGCCTCAGTTCTGCATACCACGCATGACGGGATATGTGGGGCGTCTCTCTTTTCACTGAGTTGGCAAGAAAGGCAGTCCCCATGAGTCAGTCATTGGAAGCGCCAGCGCATCCCAAAAAGTCCGACGCCTTTTCAATTGTGCAGATTCACGACTTGGCTGGTGCGTACAGGATAGCGCGGTTGCGCTACGAGGTATACGTCAGCGAGCGAAACCAGGAAGTGGATGGAGTCTGCCATCGCAGGAAAGTGATTGTCGATCCGTTTGATGTTCACCCCGCTACAACGCTGTTTGGCGCGATTGACCCCAAGGGCGACTTGATCGGGACAATTCGCATCAGTGTGCTAACTCCAGACGAACTTCCTTATGACTTGGCAAACTTGCTCCACGTTCAGAAGTGGGAAAGCATGCAAATCTCCATGGCTGCGTATGTTTCCCGCTGCGTCGTAGTCGATAAGTGGCGAGGTGGCGAGGTTTCGCGCGAGCTATTTGCATCAGGATACGCCTCAGTTCTTCAGAGCGGTGCGGATTTCATTGTATGTGTGGCCAGTGAGGGCCTAGCGCCACACTACGAGCGGTTAGGATTCGTTAAATACGCGGAGACGGTTTCGGCCTCCGATGGTCACATTCGACACGCGCTTGTTCTTCCTTCCAAAGCCGTGTCCTACCTGAAGAGGAAGGGTTCTCTTTTCGGGAAGGTTGCGGTCGACTTGGGCGTACCTGATTCGCCACCGGAGCTACACGACGTGTTTTGGAGACAGTTTGGATTGGAGTACTCGTCAACAATGGGAGCGATAGCATGACGACAGCGGCACAGCTTGATCAGGTTCAAATGACGACTAATTCGGCATTTGAACCGGTGCTGGCAATCATTACAAAAGCTCAGAAAGTCTTCCGGGATCTTCTCTCTGAGGTGGCGGATGAAGGAGGCTTCACCCGGGACTATTACGTTCGGTATCTTTCGATGCAGTACCACCTCACCAATGGGGTTCAGAAGCAGTTCCTGCTTGCGGCTGCGCATCCGTGCATGCGGGGAAAGCACAAGCTCCGGGACTTTCTATACCGTTTTGCTCTGGAAGAGGAGCCTCATTTTGAATTGGCGCAGCGTGACCTGGAGTTCCTTGGGGAGAAGGTCGAGGCGTGTCCGCTGGACGTTGCGTTGTGGTGGGCGTATTACCGGGAGGTGACGCAGGAGCGCCCATTCATCCGGTTGGGCGCAACGTGCATTCTGGA
>JBAZRU010000480.1:0-5842 GCA_041662805.1 Candidatus Hydrogenedentales bacterium
CCTCTGGACCCCAGACCTCAGCCCCGGGCGGACCCCCTTGAATCGTCAGAAGAAAGCACGGGTGCACCCCACAACAGAATCGGACATGGATCCCTGCACGAACCATCTTGGCCCAATCCAAAATCCCGAATTCCCTACCCCACCCCCCTTGAACCGTCAAAGAAAGCACGGGTGCACCCCCCCCAACAGAATCGGACACGAACCCATGTACGAACCATCTTGGTACTCAATCCAAAATCCCTCCCCCCCCTTGAATCGACAAAAGAAAGCACGGGTGCACCCCCTGCAGAGAGTGTGCGCACGTGCACAGAGCTTGCCTTTGAGGGCGTGTCTGGTACACCATCTGTCTAGAAGGTCTGTCCAGGCGGTAAACGTGGAGCCATGCCAATGCGTAAGTTGTTATGTGTGTCCAGGATCGGCATCGGCAGATTGCTTGTCCTGTCCATTGTCCTCCTTTCGGCTACCTATCTGTTCCCCGCCGCCTTGGCTGCGGAGGAGAAAGAACCGCCTGCGCGGAAACCCGCGGAGGTAATGAGCCACGAAGGGGTCGATTGGCTGGAGAGGCCGGAGCGCGATCAAGAAGAACGCCCCGACCTGGTCCTGAAGGCGATGGACTTGCGAGACGGCGCCGTCGTGGTCGATCTGGGGTGTGGGTCCGGGTATTTCTCCAGACGCATGGCCAAAGCCGTGGCCCCGGCGGGCAAGGTCTACGCCGTTGATATTCAGCCCGAGTTCATCGAGGAATTGAACAAGCGGTGCAAAAAGGAAGAAATCACCAATGTCGTCCCCGTGCTGGGGACGGAAGACGACCCAAAGGCTCCCCTTGGCGAGGCGGACTGGGTGCTTCTGGTGGATACCTACCACGAGTTTCAGCAGCCGGAAGTCATGCTTGCCAAGATACGCTCGCTGTTGAAACCCGATGGCCGGGTGGCCTTGGTCGAGTACCGCCTTGAAGGGGACTCGGCCAAGCACATCAAGCTGGAGCACCGCATGTCCGTGGAACAAGTCACTCGCGAGTGGCGGGCCGCGGGATTCGTGCTGGCCCAGTTGATCGAAAGCCTCCCTTCCCAGCATTTGTTCCTGTTCATGAAGACCGCCGAATCCGGGAAGTGAGCATGACGCAGGATAGTGTATCCAGCCCTCACGGAAACCATTGAAGCAAAGGGAGACCTTACCCAATGTCGATGCGTCGCTTCTTGCCGGTTGTCCTTGCCGCAGTGTTCGTGTCTACCTTCACCGCATACGCGGGATATCGGGAGATACAAAACCCAATCCCCTCGGACCCGATGGCGGTTCGTATCTTCGAACTGGACAATGGGCTTCGTGTCTATCTGACCGAGAATCATGAATCGCCCCGCTTTTACGCGGAGATTGCCGTGCGTGCCGGCGGAAAGAATGACCCTCCGGAAACCACCGGCCTCGCCCACTACCTTGAGCACCTCCTCTTCAAGGGGACTCAGGCGTTCGGCACTACCGATTATTCCAGCGAGAAGGCCCATATCGACCGAATCTCCGAGTTGTACGAGGAGCACTTCCGCGAACCCGACGCGGAGAAGCGGAAGGCGCTGTACGCGGAGATCAATCGCGAGTCGCAACTTGCGGCGCAATTCGCCATTCCGAACGAACTCGACAAGCTCTACAAGGCCATGGGCGGGACCGGGCTGAACGCGCACACGGGAGACGAAGAGACCGTATACAAAGTGAACCTGCCGGCCAACCGCCTGGAACAATGGGCGGCCATCGAGTCGGAGCGCTTTATCAGCCCGGTATTTCGGCTCTTTCAGCCCGAGTTGGAAGTCGTGTACGAAGAGAAGAACCGATCGATGGACAACAAGAATTGGGGGTTTATCGAGGCCGTGGCCGCAGTGCTCTATAAGGAACATCCCTACGGTCAACAGACCATCATCGGGACTGTCGAGCACCTCAAGAAGCCGTCGCTGGTCAACATCCACAACTTCTACGATACGTATTATGTGCCCAACAACATGGCTATCTGCATCTCCGGAGACATCAACACCGGCGAGACCATTTCCACGATCGAGCGCCACTTCGAGCGGTGGCAACCCAGAAAGCTTCCAAGGCCTGACCATTGGCGCGAGAAGCCCCTGAATGGTGCGGAGCGCCTTACGGTCAAGTACAAAGGAGAGCCGTACGTCCTGCTCGCATTTCGCGCCCCGGCAAACAAGCACCGCGATGCGGAGGCCATGGAGTTGCTCGACATGGTGCTGTCGAATCGCTCCGCGGGTCTCATCGACCTTAACCTCAACCAGAAGCAGCACGTGCGCAGCGCAGGCGCCTACCCCGAGTTGAAAAACGACTACGGTTCCGAGTGCTTGTGGGGCATTCCCAAAGACGGCCAGACCTTGGAGGAAGTCGAGAACCTGCTGCTCGAGCAACTGGAAATCGTGAAGCGGGGGGAAATCGAGGACTGGATCATTCCCGCGATTCTCCTGGACTTCAGGAAGAAGATGAAGGCCGACCTCGAATCGGATGAAGCTCGCGTCGCATTGATGCGCGGCAGCTTCGTGGCCTATGAGAAATGGGCGCGTTCCGCCTCTAAGCTCGCACGCATGGAGAAGCTCACCAAGGCCGACGTTGTCCGCGTCGCCCGGAAGTATTTCAAAGGAGACTATGTAGCTGGCTATCGAATCGACGAGCAACAGGAAGTACCGCGCATCGAGAAGCCCGCTATCGACAAGATCGCCATCGACGCCAGCCGTCAATCGCCTTTCGCAACGCAGATACTGGCCATGCCCGTTAAGGAGATTGAGCCCGTCTTTGTCGATCCGAAGAAAGACTATCGCGTCGTCGACCTGGCTCGCGGATCCAAGCTCTATCACGTGACCAATCCCATGAACGATCTCTTCACGCTCAGTATCGTCGTAGACGTTGGGACCTGGCACGACAACCGCCTTGGCGTGGCCGCCTCCCTGCTCGATAAGTCGGGAACGGCACGGTTGAGCCCGACGGACTTGAGCAAAGAATGGTATAAGCTCGGCGCCAGCTTTGGCGTGGGCGCGGGCGATCAGGAAACGAGCATCTCGATCTCCGGCATTGACGAAAACTTCGACGCAACGGTGGCCCTGCTCTCCGAAGTGCTGAACTCACCGGCAAGCGACAAGGCGACCTTGGATGAGCTGATCCAAATCACCCTTGTGCAACGTGAAGACTCCAAAAAGGAAGGACCAGTCATCGCGAGTGCCTTGTCCCTCTACAACCGGTATGGCAGCGACTCCCCCATGCTACGCATGCTTCCTTCCGAGGACCTCAAGCAACTCAAAGCGGAAGACCTGTATGCCTTAATCAAGAGTCTGCTCGGTTACAAGGCGGTGGTGTCCTACGTCGGGGCCCTTTCGCCCGAACGGGTTCGCGAAGCTTTCGAAAAGCACTTCCCCGGCGGAGCTCCGCAACTCGATCCCCCTCCTTATGGGCATTTGACCGTACGCCAGCCGGAAAGCAATCAGGTCTATTTCTTCAACAAGGAGATGGCTCAAGCACTGATCCGCATCGAGTTCGGAACTGGGGTTGTCGATGAATCCAACTTCGTTGGGAGTCAGCTTTACAACACCTATTTCAGTGGGAGTATGGCAGGGGTAGTGTTTCAGGAACTGCGCGAGGCGCGAGCGCTTGCCTATTCGGCCTGGGCCTACTACGCTCGAGGGGCGCGGGTGGGCGACCAAGACCTCCTGATGGGAACCATGGGAACCCAAATCGACAAGACACCCGAAGCCACCGCCGCGTTTATCGAACTCATGGACAATTTGCCCGTTGCCGAACAGCGTTTTGCTGCTACGCGCGATTCGTTGCTAAGCGACTATCGGGCGTCAAAGCTGGGGTTCCGGCAGATTATCCCCGAAGTCCGGTCGTGGGAGCGCCTGGGACTTGAAGTGGACCCGCGCATCAAGCGCTTTGAGCAGGTCAAATCTGCGAGTATGGAGACCATGCTTGAATTCTATCGAGGTCACATCACAGGGCATCCCAAGGTCATCTCTATCGTGGGCGACAAAAGCAGACTGGACGTGACCGGACTAGCCAAGGCAGGCGAAATGCACGACGTATCGCTTGATGATATTTTCGTGAAGTGAGCCGTCCGCACGTTCACTACGCTGGACGATACGGCGAAAAAAGCGAAACCGCCGACCCAAGGGTCGGCGGCACTATTCGCGGAATTATCGGTCTCTTAGAAACCGCTGGCAAGGCCCACGAAGAACGGGGTGATCTGATTGCCGACGAAAATTCCAAAAAATACCCAAAGGATAAGCCACAACATGTCGTCTTCCTCCATCCGTTGACAAGCCAAGTTCCAACTGGGCTAGGGTACCAGACCCTTCCCGGCGATGTCAACTGTGTTTTCTTGACATCGCCCCGATTTGCAGGCGAGAAATACGCAAGGGGCCGCTACTCTGGGCAGACGACCCCTTCAGATATGTTCCGTGTGTGAGCTTAAATGAACGGCAGTTGGGGAAGCGAAAAGCCGCCGAAAAGCACATCAAACACATAGATAAGGAACAGAATAAACATCGAACGTCCTCCTTTTGGGTCAACAAGCCTCCAACGTAACGGAGAAAGGATATCAATTCAGACAACTTGTTGTCAACATTTTCTTCGGCATTCCCGCGTTTTGGAAGTCGCTGGCAGACTCCAGACTGTCGAAGATGCTTGCGAGGATCAGCTTGCTTTACCCCTCGCACAACACCTATACTCTCTCTGTCGAGACAACAATGCTGCGGCACATCGTTGCTGTAGCCGGAGAGAATAGCTATGGGTATTCCAGGCGGCTGGGAGTTGATTATCGTCCTGTTTATCGTCCTTATCATCTTCGGAGCGGGAAAACTGCCCGGTGTGGGACGGTCTCTGGGAACGGCCATTACCGAGTTCAAAGAGGGCATCAAAGGCAAGGAAGATCCCCTCGAATCCCCCATCAAGAAAGAAAGTGAACCCAAAGCCGAGTAATGGCTTATCGCTGTCCACCCAGGTGGCGCGTATGCTTCCTTCTTACGAATAATCGGCCAGGCCGTGCAGACATGCGCGGCTTGGTTTTGTTTCTTTGCTCGTCGAAATCCACGTGACAAGGCCCGCGTCTACCGAATATCGAATTCCTTAAGCTTGCGGTAGAGGGTTCGAAGTCCAATCCCCAAGACCTTAGCACACTTGTCCTTGTTGTAACCGCAGACCTTCATCGTCTCCTCGATTGCGATGCGCTCCACCTCGCTCATGGTCGCCCCGGTGGGGATGCGTATCTCGCGCACCTCGGGCACGGTGCTGCGGCGGATATGCTCGGGGATACCGCCCACGTCGAGCAGGGCGCCATTTCTTGCCATGACCACCATGCCCTCGATGATATTCTTCAGCTCGCGGACATTGCCCGGCCAATCGTATCGCGTCAGCACATCAATCGCATTGCGGGTGATCCCATCCAATTGCTTCGCATTAGCCTCGCACGCAATTCGGTAAAAATGGTCTACAAGCCGGGGGATGTCCTCACGCCGGGCGCGCAACGCGGGCATGTCGATGGTTACGACGCGAAGCCGGTAGTACAGGTCGCTACGGAACTCGTTGTTCTCCACCATCTTTTCGAGCGGGCGATTGGTCGCGGCAATCAGCCGGGCGTCCACCGTGATGGTCCGGGAATCCCCGAGCCGCTCAAATTGCTGCGATTCGAGCACCCGAAGCAACTTCGCCTGCAAGCCCAGCGACAACTCCCCCACTTCGTCGAGAAACAAGGTCCCTTTGTCGGCCACTTCAAATCGCCCGGCCCGGGCGCGGTTGGCCCCGGTAAATGCGCCGGCCACGTGCCCAAACAGCTCGCTCTCCACCAAGGCCTCGGGGATGCTGGCGCAAT
>JBAZRU010000481.1:0-5839 GCA_041662805.1 Candidatus Hydrogenedentales bacterium
GGCGTGGCACGCCCTTGAGTTCTATGGCTTCCTCCATTTCACGGTGAACACGTTCACGGACAAAGAATGGGGCGAAGGCGACGAACCGGAATCGGTGTTCAATCCCTCGGCGCTCGACGTCAACCAGTGGGTGTCCGTCGCAAAGGAAGCGGGGATGAAAGGTCTGATCATCACCGCGAAGCATCACGACGGATTCTGCCTCTGGCCGTCGAAGTACACGGAGCATTCCATCAAGAACTCGCCGTACAAGAACGGCGCCGGCAACGTCGTCGGCGACTTGGCGAAGGCCTGCGCGGAAGCGGGGCTGAAGTTTGGCGTCTATCTCTCGCCGTGGGATCGCAACCACGCCGAATACGCGCGCCCCGCGTACATCGAATATTTCCGCAACCAATTGCGCGAACTCCTGACCGAGAACGGCCCCATTTTCGAGGTGTGGTTCGACGGCGCGAACGGAGGCACCGGGTACTACGGCGGCGCGCGCGAAGAGCGCAAGATCGATGCGACGACGTACTACGACTGGCAGAATACCTGGTCTATCGTGCGCGAACTTCAACCCGGTGCGGTGATGTTCAGCGATGTAGGCCCCGACATTCGCTGGGTCGGCAACGAAAGCGGGTTTGCCGGCGAACCGTGTTGGGCAACGTACACCCCGCACGCACGCGACGGCAAAGGACCGGCGCCAGGATTGACGCAATACGAAGAAGGCGTCAACGGGCACAGCGACGGGAAATTCTGGTTGCCTGCAGAAGTTGACGTTTCCATTCGACCCGGCTGGTTCTACCACGAGAAGCAAGACGAGAAGGTCCGCACGCCGGAGAACTTGATCAAGATCTACTACGAATCGGTGGGACGAGGCACGTCTCTGTTGCTGAATATTCCGCCGGACAAGCGAGGCCTTATCAATGAGAACGACGTGGCGTCCCTGCAAGGCATGCGAAAGATTCTCGATGCCACCTTTGCCACGAACCTCGCAAACGACGCCAAGATCGCGGCAACCAATGTGCGCGGCAATGCAGCAGAGTTCGCGGCCGCGAACTTGCTGGACGATGACCGCACGACCTACTGGGCCGCGGACGATGCAACCACGGGCGCAACGCTTGAGCTGACGCTACCCGAGCCGCGCACCTTCGACACGATCATGCTGCAAGAATACGTCGAATTGGGCCAGCGCATCCTGAAGTTCAGCATTGAGGCGCGAGCCAATGGCGAGTGGCGCAAGATTGCCGAAGGGACGTCGATAGGCTGGAAACGCCTTCTGCGCATAGACCCAACGACGGCCGAGGCCGTCCGCATACAAATCGAAGAATCAAAGGCCTGCCCGACCTTGTCGACAATAGGACTATACGCGCAGCCGAAACCGTAAAGAGCTGGAACGCACCGTGGTTTCCGACGCAATCTGCCCGAATAAGATGGAGTATGTCATGAGCAAGAGTGTTTTCCCGCATGCGAGGCGCCGATTTGCATGCATTGCGGCCATATGCGTTGCCACGTCTGCCGCGTGCGTCGCATGGGGAGGCGAATCCAGTCTGATTCAGGTTCGTGAGACAACGGTCTTCGACGGAAACAAGGGCTGGGAGCATGGGGGAGTGACGTATCGGTTGGCATGCGGGGCCTGCATCGCGCAAATGCCGAACGGCGATCTCCTGTGTTGGTGGCTCTCCGGATCGGACAACGAGCCCTCCACGGACAACAACGTTCTGGCCGCGCGTTCCACGGACAAGGGGAAGACATGGGGAGAGCCGTTCATTCTCGTTGCGGCGGGGGAGGAGGCCGGCGCGCTCACGTTCATGCACGTCACGCCGGGAGGCAAGGTCATCGCCTTTGGCGCGCATTGGCCATCCAATCTCGAATACACCGTGTGGCACTACTTCCGTATGGAATCGACCGACAACGGCATTACGTGGAGCGCCCAGGAACCTGTGCGCATTCGCGAATCCGAAGACATTATGCTCGCGCGGCCCGTCTTGCTGAAGAACGGCGAGTACCTGCTGCCCACGTCGTTTTTCGAAAAACGTCCGCAACCGCTGCTTGCGCCCATTCCCGCGTTGGCGCTTGCCATGTCGGAAGCCGAGGCCTTGGCCTTGCCGCCCGACGCCACACCCGGCGCGAAGCCCGATAAGTTTGCCCGGCATGTTCACGGCTGCTCCGTCGTCACGACTTCCGACCCCGAGCTTCGAACGTTGCAGGAACGCGGCGCGGTGCGGAACCGCCCCTTGGGTCTATTGGAGAGTACGGTCGTGCAGTTGAAAGACGGCCGGCTCGTGATGCTCATGCGCGCCGAATACGGCGGCTTCCTGTGGCGCACGGAAAGCAATGACAATGGCCGCACGTGGAAGGACGCGTGGCAGACGGACATTCCCAACCCAACAAGTCTCCCCGTGCTCATTCGCCTACCCGATGGACGCATCGCCCTCATTCACAACGCGACGGGCGGCGTCGTCGGACAGCGGGGCAATCGCGACCCGTTATCCATCTGGCTCAGCAACGACGAGATGGAAAGTTGGTACGTGAAGGAAGACGTGATCACCGGCGGCCAACTCGCATATCCCTGTCCAATCATCCTTGACGGCAAGCTGGTCTTCAGTTACGACAGAGACCGCAGGGAGTCCCGGTTTGTCGAGGTGCAATTACCTCCGGCGTGAAACGGCATCAAAGAGGAAACTGTATGCGTTTGATTCTCGGAGTATCTCAATCTCGAACAAAGGGCGATACGGACCAGGAAAGTGAGATAGAAGGCAGTATGGATTCGAAAGAAGTAATAAAGTCGCAATACCGCGCGACGCTTGAAATGCTCGGCAGCACGGTCTCCAAGTGCCCCGATACCCTTTGGGACGATTCCACATACAAGAACCGGTTCTGGCATGTCGCATACCATGCCCTCTTCTTCGCGCATCTGTACTTGCACGAGCGCGAAAAGGAATTTGTCGCGTGGAAGAGGCACCGCAAAGAGTACCAGTTCTTGGGCCCATTACCGTGGCCGCCTCACACCAAGCCGCGAATTGGGGAGTCATACACCAAGGAGGAGGTACTCGAGTACCTCGCCTTATGTCGGGAAGAAGTTGAAGCACGAGTGCCTTCGCTTGACTTGGGCGCGGAATCCGGATTCTCTTGGCTGCCCTTCACGAAGCTGGAACTCCAGTTCTACAACATTCGGCACATTCAGCATCACACGGGTGAACTCATTGGCCGATTGAGAAGCAGGGAAGACATCCCTGTTCGCTGGATTGCTATGAAAGGCTTGGACTGATTCCGAAACCAGTTCCGACCGCACCGAGGTATTCATCGCGAATCGCACTCGTATCAGCCCCAGAATAAGAAGTGAGAATAGGGTACTTTCCTATCAACAACTCAATCCACCGGCCCCGGCCGCGGGATAACTGGCGCGGTGGCGATCCTTGGCCGGATTGATAGCCAGTCCACGCCCTGGAATTCGGGGTCGGGTATCGCCCGGACTTCTTCATCACCAAGGTATGGGCACATCGCGTCTACCCACGTGATGAGGCGCTGACGGCTTATCTCGTCGACCTTCACGTCGTGGTGTTTCCCGCTGGACACCAAATCGATCAACTTGCTCTTGTACGAAAGACTGGTCATGGGCGGCGGCGTAACGTACGCCTTCGGATCGCGCGTGTCGTACGCTTCGACCATGAGCACGCCCGCGATGCCGAAGCCCGGCTCGGGCTCGGCGGGAACTGCATACGGCGCGCCCCACGACGGGCGTCCGATAATCGTCATGTACGGCTCCGAAAAACATGGGGGAGCGGGGCGCTCGGTCGTGTCGAACGTCTTCCGTCCCTTGCCTTCACCTTCATGGCACTTCGCGCAGTACTGGTCCAACACCGGCCGCACATAGCGCGCATAGCTCACCGTGTTGTCCTTCCAAGACGGCGGCGTGATCGTCTGCGGCGGCTGCGACAGGGCCATCGGCCTGGGGCCCAATTGCGGCGCGCGGCTGTGCGACTCGTGGCAGCCGATGCAGCCGCGCTTCTCTCCAGGCATCACGCCAACGAAACTCCGCATCGTCTGCAGGGCGCGAAAGTCTTCGTCAAGCAACTGGAAGTGCAAGGCCTGGCCCGCCGGGGCTTCAAACGACACAGAGCCGTCCGGTTCGATCGGCACCGTGCCGAGTATCCGCTTGACCCCCTCGGACTGCACCGCAGACACGACCGGCCCGGTCGAAATGTATGGGCGCTTGTACCAGAACGTATAGGTCTTCGCATCAATCTGCATGATGCGCAGATACTTGGCCTTGCCGCGCAAGATCTCCGGCGCGTTCTGGTACACGTTGTTGCTAAAGAACACGCCCGGTGCGGGGTTCGTTTGCTGTTCCGATTCAGAAAACCCGGCTCGCACGAACTGCGCGGGATTCGTTCGCTGTTCCCGTTTGGGCCACGCGACCTGATCGGGCATGACCGGCGGCGTGGGCCGCGGCTTGAGCGGGATGGCATGGAAAATGTTGTTGAGCCCCTCATAGACCAGCTCGCGGTTGCCGTCGACGTCCATCAGGTACAAGAGGAACTTGTCGCCGCGTTTCGCCGACACGAGGAAATCCTTCTCGCTCAACGGATACGGCGAGTAGTATGCTGGATACGCGCCCGACGCGTGGTATCGCGGCGATTCGATGGGATCGACCGGCCCGTTGCCGCATTCCGGCCACGCCACATCGGCGGTAACTTTCGTCAAGCCGTCCGGGAAGTTGAACCCTTCGAGTGGATCGATGATGCCCACGGAACCGTCAAACCAGTTGTGATGCGCGCTCCCCGTGAACATTACGCGGCGGCTCCCCGGAATGTTCCGCGCGTCTTTCATCACGTCGGGCCACACGCTCTGATTGCCCCACAGGGTCACCACCTGCGTGCCGTCGGGATGCGCGGTCCACAGTTTCTGCGCGCGCCACAGCGGCTTGTCCGTGTATTCCCATCGTGTGTACACGACGCTCCCGTTGTCCATCACCGAGGGGAGATAATCCGGCTCGTTGCTATACGAGATGATGTAGACGTTCTTGCCGTCCCCGTCCGCGCGCGCCAGTTGAAACGAATTCGTGGGTGGCATGCACCGCACATAGTTGTGCCCGCGCGTGGTCGTAAACATGATGTGACCGTCGGGCAGGTAAACGGGGTCCAGGTCGTCGTACATGCCGTCGGTGAGCTGCACGAATCCGGTTCCATCCACATTGATCTCGTAGAGATGAAACGCCTTCTCGTTGTGCGGCTTGAAACAGAACACCACCTTCGTCGCGTCGAACGACAAATCGGGCCGCCAGAATGAACCGTGCAACGGAGCCTGAGGCATCAACTGCGTCAGCTTTCCACCCGGATGCAGTCCGTCGAGTATTAGCAACCGAGCCCCCGGCACGGCCATGTACCCAAGCCGGTGCCGCGTCTCGTGCGGCCATTCCGACCCCTGCGGATACGGCATGTCCACCATCAGCATCTTCTCGAAATCGACGACGGGATTCTTGAACAGGATCTCGCGCTTGATCGCGCGCACCCGCAGATACAAAGTGCTGTTCGCGGACGCCAGTGCCGCAGCCTCTTTCTCGAAGGTCTCCAGTTGCGCCAACTGCGCGGACGCATCCGCGGGGATGCGCGCGGCCAGTTCGCGCGCCCACCGGATCTCGTCGAGGATGCGCGCAGGCGTCGGATTGTTATCCGCCTGATGCAGCCAATCCTGTTCCAGCGCGGCGCGGGCTTCATCCGCCGTCAAATCGCGCGTCTCCGGCGTGCTCGGCTTGACGTACGGAGCTACCGGCTCGTTCACGTGCGGCCGGTACGCGATGCGCTTGCCCGCGTCCATCATCAACGTGATCCATTCCGGCGAATAGTTGGCCGAAGCACCC
>JBAZRU010000482.1:0-5812 GCA_041662805.1 Candidatus Hydrogenedentales bacterium
TTTGCAACGACGCGGACAGGTTCATGCGGTCTCTCTCCTCGTTTCCAGCCTGATCCCAGCGCACGTGCTGAGCGACTTCGTAGTGCTGAAGCGCCTAGGCAGCCAGAAACAGGTCTTGCAGTGAATTGAGCTTCATGTGAACCTCCCTTTTCGTTGATCGCCACAAAGAACAGCGTTGCATTGTTGATACAAGCAGCCGCTGGAAGTCCTAAACCCGCACGACGACGTTGCAGGCTCGAATCATTAATCCTCGATCGAATTTCGTATTTCGGCACGTACAGAGAGGAGGCACTTTGTGAAACACTTGGTGGACGATTGCCGGCGTTCTTTCGCAGCAGAACTACAGGCCTTTGCCAATCCAATCCTTGGAGCGCTCCTGCGCGAATCTCGTGGATTCGCGCAGGAGCCAGGCACGCCAGGGGACATCCTTGACATACCAATGCCCGACTCAGACGCACCCCTTATGCAAACCGGTCCCCGCTGGCTGGCGAGGTTCCCGAAGTATCCGAGTGCGCAATAGCAATGCTGGTCCACACCGTATCCCAAAGCGCGCCATCCTTCCGTAGTGTCTCGACGAAATCGACTTCCCGCCGCTTGCACACCCGCACCGCGTGCACTGTAGCAGTCCAAGGTGTTACGCAGGATAAGGCTCGGTAAACATTCGGTAAGAAACTCAATTCTTTCCACCATGCTACGGAGCTTGCTCAAACGCGCCAATGTCCGTACAAACCTCTCGGCTTCTGTTGGCGAAATGAACTTGGTTAAACCGCGCGATCCTTCCCTGCATCCGCATGAATAAGGGATGCCCCTGCGCGATTGGGGATAACCGCGCAGGGGCTTGGGGCTGTACCTTGCGTGGAAGTGGGGGAACCACGCAGGGACGTGGAGAGGAAGCTCTTGCGCAGCAGTGGGGGAACTGCGCACGGGCTTAGGAGAGAACTTGGGAAGGAAACGAAAATTCGCCTCCCTTCCCGTGAAATCTCGATGCAAGGGACGCACGCTTGCTAAGCGCCGCAGCCCTTGTCCTATATTCAACTTTCGACCGGTTTACTCGCCTTACGCGGCTGCGTATGGCGAAACACCGGGCGCCATGATTGCCTGCCTAAGTCGCGACCTCGAACTCCTCCAGCGCTGCCTTGAAGGCATCGCGGTGTTTCATCTCGTCTCTTCCTACTTCGGCAAACCGGGATGCTGCCTCACTGTCTCCCGCTGCGGCGGCTTCCTCGGCAAACTCGCGGTACATCGTCTCTACTTCGAAGGATTCACCCCGGATCGCGTTGCGCAAGTTATCGTCGTCAGTACCCACCAACCAAGCGAGTTCGGCTTCTTCGGCAAAATGCTCCATGCGTTCGGTTTCTGCCGTCTTCTCGAACAGCGTCGCGAGTTCTTCGCGGCCGTTCTTCCGCGCCTGCTGCGCGAACAGCGTGTACTTCACGAAAGCAAACGCTTCGCCACGCATCGCCTTGACCAGGTTTCTTCGCGTCTGCGGGTTCATTCTTTTCTTCCACCCATCGACTCCAATCGCACCGGAGCCTTCTGCACCGTCACCTCGCGCGCTTTCTCTCGAATTGCGGCTATCGACATCGGCCGCCCCGGACGCTCCGTCAGACTCGCGTGCTGCTTCGGCGTAAGGAGGGCGCTGGCTTCCTTCCTGCTCTGTTCGCGAATCTCTTTAAGCTGCAGAATCTGTTCCGGCAAGAGATTGAGCTCCTGCTCCAGCACAAGAAGACACGTCGCATCAACCTTCGAAAGCTCGGCGTTCATCATCATGTCGCATTGCTGCTTCATGGCAGGCGACATGCCTGCGTCCTTTTCCTCGGAGCCGGTCATTCCGGGCGCGGCAGGCATCAGAGACGTCGCGGGCAATTCTTCCGGGGACGCTTTCGGATACGTTGCACTCGGCGAAATCGCTTCCGCTCTAGGGGACGCCGTGCCGACGACGAAGGCCGGCAATACGATGCCCACCATCAGCAAGCTCACGCCGATATACAGCATTCTCATCACGCTTAACGTTTCCCTTCGCAGGTCTAGATTCTTGGCCGGGCGGCAGTAATTCAGCAGCCCATGCGTCCGGCCCCGGCTGTGTCAACCACCCTATTGGAACAGAGTCATGTAATGCTCAGGCAAAGCGCAGGTAAATTTTCAGTAAACCCAGCAAACACAACGATCTAGCTTGGGGGAATTCAAAGAAGCTCCTGTGAACTCCGTTCACATTTCGCGACGATTGCTGTATACTACCTCCAATGGAACAGGCTGGGAGTGAGTACGAAAACAACCATGGTAGGCAAGCCTCGGGGGTATTGCCGAGACCAATGAAGACTGCGGAATCCATTCTGAACGCGCTCACCGAGCCCGTCCTCGTCTTGGACACCAATCTGAGGGCGAGAATGGCTAACCCCGCTTTCTATAGCGCATTGAAGATCGAGCCGGGGCAGTTGGCGGATAAGCCGGTTCAGGAACTTTTCTCCGGAGAAAAGCACCAACCGGAACTGAGAGATGCTTTTGCTAGTGTCCTAGAGCACGGATTCCAAATGCAGGATGTCGAAGTAGAATACACGATCCCGCCAAAGACTCAGAGAGTTTTCACGATAACCGCCCGGCGCGCCATCATCGGAGAAGATTTAGACGAGATGGTCCTCGTGGAGATTCGCGATGTTACACGCGCAAAGAACGCCGAGCGGGTCATTCAAGAATTGAACGAGGCGCTGATGCGCCACGGAGTCGATCTGGAGGCGATGAACGAGGAACTCGAAGCGTTCTCGCACTCTGTGTCGCACGACTTGCGAACGCCGTTGCGGCTAACGAACAAGATTGCGCATTTGTTGCTGCAAGAGCATGGCCCCGACCTCCCCGCCGGTGCGGCGGACAAAGTCTACATGATCCTGGACAGCACCCATGAAATGGGCAAGCTCATAGAGGATCTGCTGACGTTTTCGCAAGTGGGCCGCGAGCCTTTGAGGAAGCGGCGGGTTGATGTCCGGCGCCTGGTGCGCGAATCGCTGGAAGAGTTGGAGGACGAACGGAAAGGCCGCGACGTCGAGGTCGTGATCGACGAGTTGCCTTCATGTCAGGCCGACCGCGCGCTCTTGAAGCGAGTCTACGTGAACTTGCTGGCGAATTCCCTGAAGTTTACGAGGACGCGCACAAGAGCGCTCATTCACGTTGGCTTTGCACAGTCCGAAGAGGATGTTGCTTACTTTATCCGCGACAATGGCGTGGGCTTCGACATGGCCCAGTCGGAAGACATATTTCTGCCGTTTCACCGGCTGCACAAGACCCATGATTTCGAGGGGTCGGGTGTCGGCCTTGCGCTCGTCAAACGTATCGTCGAACGTCACAATGGCCGCGTTTGGGCGGAAGGCCAGACTGATAGAGGCGCGACGCTGTATTTCTCTCTCGGCGAATAATCGACTGCCGCCAGTCGACCACCAAAAAGGATGCCGTAATTTTGACAAGCCCACCAAAGAAAGGAATCCTTGTCGTCGATGACGACGTGAAGTTGCTGCGGGAGGTCCAGGTTCATCTCGAAAGACTGGGGTATGAGGTGGCAACGGCGGCGGACGGGCGCTCCGCCTTGGAACTCGCCAAGTCGAAGGCGCTGGACCTTGTCGTGCTCGACATCAATTTTCCGGAAGACAAGAAACGCAAAGAGCGCGCGCTGGACGGAATTGAAGTGCTTCGCACGCTTCGCGAATCCTGCAGTGTCCCTGTCCTCATGTTGAGTTCGACAAACAGCTCTTCGGTAAAGGTCATGGCGCTTACCATTGGGGCGGACGATTACGTGCCCAAACCGTTCGATCTTCATGAACTCAGTGCCCGAATTGAGGCGATCTTGCGCAGGTCGCGAGACGAAGCGCCGGAAGAGAAGGCCCTGAGCTTTCGGCGCCTAAAGTTGGACCCCGGAGAAAGGCGCGTGTGGAAGGATGGGAATCCAGTGGACCTGACGGCGGTCGAGTTTGAATTGCTGTTTACGCTCGCCCGGCGCCCGCTTCATGTGTTCACACGCGAGAAACTCCTGGAACTCGCCTGGAAAGATCCCAGCTACAGCATACCGAAAGTTGTCGACGTCCATGTCGGGCACATTCGGAAGAAGCTGGAAGACGATCCCAATCATCCCACCCTATTGGTTACCGTGCGCGGGACAGGCTATCGATTTGAAGACACGCCCGCATAGCCGTACCGCAGGCGTCCAACCGGCTCGTGAGCAAAACACCCTGTCAGGAAATGGAAGCGCTCCACCCCGCTTGTGCGCGGTGGAGCGCTTTCCCTTCAGCGGCCCTGCAGTTAGACGCGTGTGATGAAATGCACAGCGAAACGCGAAGCGAAGAAGACCTCGAAGACCATCGCATACGGGATCCGGAATACGTGGAGGCCAAGGAGCCGCCCGGCCTTGATTCGCGCGAGTGCGTCGTGGCGAAGGGCGTTGAATCGGCGCCGCTTCGCCACGTAACGGATCGCAATCTCTTCGTAGCCGGCGATGACGGTCTTGCTCACAAAGCGCTCCGCATTGGCGACATGGTTCCAAGCCGGCGCCTGAACGTCGAAAGCCTTCAAGTAGCTCTCCACTTCCGCGGCCTTCTTCAACAACTTGCGCCGAACAAAGAAGTTGAAATGGCTTCCGCTATGGGCCAACTGGCGCAATCGAACCGCGGTGCTTGATAGCATTGCTTTGAGTTCAAAGGCCGCGTCGGCGTAGCGGCCCTGGAGGTCGCACTCTGCAACACGCCGCTGCACGGCAATCCACTTTTCGCGCAGATCGGCGAGGGTCGCCCAGCGTGGATCGCGGGGTCTTCGCGTGAGCATCCAGATTTCCTGGAACTCGAAGAGAAGATTGATATAGGTCCCCATGCCGGCAAGGGAGTCTTTTATTCGCCGCCAACCGTACTCAAATACGCTTTCTCTCGGAAAGACCGGCCGCCGGGAACGCCGATCCTTAAGGCGGAAGATTCCACTTGCCATTGGGTGCGTGCCCATTAAGGTGCTGTGACGATACCACACCGAAAGCCCAAGGACTTCCCAGTAGTGTGCCGCGTCCGTTCGCAGCAGTGCGGCAATAATGTTCTCTTTGCTGTACAGGATATGCATGGCTTCGTCATACGCTTGTCGCCACGCGCCGTTTGGCATCAGCCCATGGCGAAACGTCTCGTGCAGCCCATCGTAATCGTTGTAGTCGCCGTCAATGGGCACTTTGTCCTCAACCATCTGCCAATGGTCGCGGGACCCGGGAAGCGGCGTCAGCATGAACAAGGAAGCGAGGTCGACCTTGACTTCATTGCGGAGGTATTCCATGTCGCGCCGGACGGATTCGCGGGAGTCGAACGGCAATCCGATGATATACCCGACGTGCACCAGAATGTCGTGATGGTGCCAAGTCTCCACCATGTCCACATATTCGTGCGTGTGATTCTGGCGTTTGCCGACGGCCTTGAGGTTCTCGGCGTTCACGCTCTCCATACCGATGAAGGCGAGGTAGCATCCCGCTTTCTCCGCCTTTTCCACAAAGTTCGGGATACGATGCGCCTGAGTGTCCGTTTGCATCATGAACTGGACGTTGACGCCACGGCTTCGCAGGGCAATCAACCCGTCGAAGATCTCGTTCCACATGGGATTCCGCGCGAAGTTGTCGTCGGTGAAAAAGTAGAAGCGAATTCCATGCGCGTAGTTCTCTTCGATAGCCGTAAGCACCGATGTAGAAGATCGAAAACGCATCTTCCTGCCTTGGACATTGATGATGGTGCAGAAGGAACAGTTGTACGGGCATCCTCGGCTCGTGTCGATGGTCGCCATATGCTTGGCAAAGTAGCGCCACTGC
>JBAZRU010000483.1:0-5800 GCA_041662805.1 Candidatus Hydrogenedentales bacterium
CGTAGAGGACATTGTGCTGCGCGGGAAGCCGCTATTCTGAAACGGCCGCGCGCGCCTCGCCCCACCTCGGAACAGTATCCAAGTGAATGCAGGCCACACGCCTGCCGGATTCGCATTCGAGCAACTCCGGCACGGCGGCGGCGCATTCAGGGGTCGCGTGGGGGCAGCGCGGGTGGAAGGTGCAGCCGGCCGGGGGATTCAAGGGGGACGGCGGATCGCCTTTGAGCAGGAGATGCGAGCGGTCGCGTTTGCGATGCGGATCCGGAGACGGGATTGCGCTCAACAGCGATTGCGAGTAGGGATGCATGGGGCGTGAGAAGACGCCTTCGGCCTCGCCGATTTCGACAATCTTCCCCAAGTACATGACCGCAATTCGATGCGAGAGATGACGCACGACCGAGAGGTCGTGAGAGATCAGCATCAAGGTGAGGCGTTCTTCCCGGCACAGCGCGGCGATAAGATTGAGAATCTGCGCCTGAACCGACACATCCAGCGCGGAGACCGGTTCGTCGGCAATGAGCAGGGTTGGCTTAAGCGCCAAAGCGCGGGCGATGGCGATCCGCTGGCGCTGGCCTCCGCTGAATTCGTGGGGGTACTTGCGCGCATAGCGGGCGGCGAGCCCGACGCGTTCCATGAGGGCGGACACGGCGGCCGGCGCGTCGCGCCGCGAGACCAGCCCATGCACGAGCATTGGCTCGGCAATGGCGTCGCTGAC
The DNA here is from genome assembly GCA_041662805.1 of Candidatus Hydrogenedentales bacterium. Taxonomy (GTDB): domain Bacteria; phylum Hydrogenedentota; class Hydrogenedentia; order Hydrogenedentales; family SLHB01; genus JAIBAQ01. The sequence continues at coordinate 716 of JBAZRU010000483.1, forward strand.
GTTCATGCGCGGGTTGAGCGACGCGAAGGGGTCTTGAAACACCATCTGAATACGGCGGCGGGCGGTGCGCAACTCTTCGCGCGAGAGCACGGATAAGTTGCGGCCTTCAAACCAGACGTCTCCGCGCGTCAGCGGGACAAGGCGCAAAATGGCCCGTGCCAGTGTGGACTTGCCGCATCCGGATTCGCCGACGAGTCCGAGAATTTCTCCGGGTTGCAGGGCAATGCTGACGCCGTCGACGGCCTTGACGATGCCCACGCGGCGCTCGAACACGCGGCCTTCCGAGACAGGAAAATGAACCGCGACATCGTGCACGTCGAGGATGGGGCCGTTGGGAGGCGTCATGCCAGCTCTCCCCGTTGCACGCGCAGGCACGCGCTCGCGCGGCCGGTATCGATGTCGCGCAAGTCGCAGGACTCGCTGCGGCATCGCGCGTCGGCCTTCTCGCAACGTGGGGCAAACGCGCAGCCCTCGATAGGGCGCGCGAGGTCGGGCGGCATGCCCGGGATGGTGTACAGCGTTTCGCCCTTGTGGCGGCGCGACGGCAAGGAGGCCATCAACGCTTCCGTGTAGGGATGGCGGGGCGTGTCGAAGAGCGCCTCGGTGCGCGACGACTCCACGATGCGGCCCGCGTACATCACGAGGACGCGGTCGCAGGTTTCGGCGACAATACCCAGATCGTGGGTGATGAGAATCACGGCCATTCCAAGCTCGCGCTGGAGTCGTTTGATTAGGTCGAGGATTTGCGCTTGCACGGTCACGTCGAGCGCGGTGGTCGGCTCGTCGGCGATCAGGAGTTGCGGGCGCGTGATGAGGGCCATCGCGATCATGACGCGCTGGCGCAGGCCCCCGCTGAATTGATGCGGGTAAGCGTACATGCGGCGGGCGGCATCCTGGATTCCGACGGCTTCGAGCATCTCCACGCTGCGGCGTCGCGCGTCGGCGCGCGTGCATTGCTCGTGAATGAGCAGGGGTTCCATGACCTGAGCGCCGATGGTGAGATAGGGATTCAGGGCGGTCATGGGGTCTTGGAAGATCATGGAGATGCGTTTGCCGCGAATGCCGCGCAGTTGTGCCTTCGAGCACGCAAGCAGATCGACGTCGCCGAAGCGGGCGACGCCGGATTCGATGCGGCCCGGAGGCATGGGGATCAAGCCCAGCAGCGACATGTTCGCGACGGATTTTCCGGAACCCGACTCACCCACAATGCCGAGCGTCTCACCTTGTTCGATGGAAAAGGAGATGCCATCGACGGCGCGCACCGTGCCGGAGCGGAGCCGGAAGTGCGTTCGGAGGTTGTCGACGGTAAGCAGCGGCATGGCGGTCAATCCTTGGCGATGCGCGGGTCGAGGGCGTCGCGCAGTCCGTCGCCGAGGAAGTTGAGCGAGAAGAGGGTCATCGACAGCGCGAGGCTGGGAAAGAGCAGCATCCAGGGATACTCCTCGATGACGTTGGCCCCGTCGTGAATGAGCAGGCCCCACGAACTCATGGGAGGTTGCACGCCCATGCCCAGGAAACTCACGAAGGCTTCGAGCAACATCACCTGCGGAATCGTCAAGGTGGTGTAGACGATGATCGGGCCGAGGGCGTTTGGGATGAGGTGCCGCAGCACAATGCGCCTGCGGCGCAGCCCCATGACCTGCGCGGCTTCGATGAATTCTTTCTGCATCAGGGAAATCACCTGGCCGCGGACGATCCGCGCCATGGTCAGCCATTCGACCGCGCCGATGGCCATGAAGAGGAGGATGAGGCTCTTCTGAAAGTAGACCGAGAGGATGATGACGATGATCGTGAAGGGGAGCGTGTAGAGAATGTCGACAATACGCATGAGCAGCGCGTCGGTGCGCCCGCCTGCGAATCCCGCGAAGGCGCCGTAGAGGACACCGATGGAGAGCGAGACGGCCGTGGCGGCGATGCCGACCATTAGGGAGATGCGTCCACCGTAGAGGATGCGCGTAAGGAGGTCGCGGCCGAGGGTGTCGGTGCCGAACCAATTCGCGGCGTTGGGTGCGACAGCCCCTTTGACGCGGTCTTGCGTTTCGTAGGAATAGGAGGAGAGCCACGGGCCGATAATCACGGAGAGCACGACGAACACGAGGACGGCCATGCCAACCACGGCAAGGCGGTTGCGCCGGAGGCGTTGCCATGCATCTTTCCAGAGCGATGCGCCTTGCTCGTAGGCTTGGGGGTTACTTGCCATAGCGCACCCGGGGGTCGAGCAAGGCTTGCGCGATATCGACGAGCAGGTTGAACACGAGGATCAGGGCCGCGTAGAACAGCACCGCGCCCAGCAACATGGTGTAGTCGCGGTTGAAGGCGGCTTCGACGAACTGACTGCCGAGACCGGGAATGCGGAAGATTTTCTCGACGACAAACGAGCCGGTCAGGAGTCCGGCCGCCGCGGGCCCGAGGAAAGACACAACGGGCTGTATGCCGCCGCGCAGCGCGTGCCGCAGCACGACGCGCGCCTCTCCAAGACCTTTGGCGCGCGCGGTGCGTATGAAGTCTTGCGCGAGCACTTCGAACATGCCGCCGCGCGCGAGGCGGGCGATGTAGGCAACGTAGGCCGCGCCCAAGGTGAGGGCGGGGAGGACTTTGGTTGCGGGCGGACCCCATCCGGAGACGGGCAGCCAGCCGAGCCAGATCGAGAAGATGAGCATGAGCACGGGTCCGAGGACGAAGTTCGGCACGCAGATTCCGATCATGGCAAAGGACATGGGCACGTAGTCGGTCACGCTGTTGGGACGCAGGGCGGCGGTCACGCCCGCGAGCAGGCCGATGGTGCAGGCGAAGAGCAGCGCGTAGAAGCCCAACTCGATGGACACTGGAGCGCGCAACACGATCCATTCCGCGACGGTTCGGCTGGGTTGTTTCATCGAGGGGCCGAGGTCGCCGTGGAACAATCCCGCGACGTAATCGAAGTATTGCTTGTACAAGGGCGCGTCGAGGTTGTACGCGGCGCGGAGTTGTTCGAGGGCTTCGGGCGCGACGAAGCGCTCGCCCTGTTCGAAGGGACCGCCCGGCGCGAGGCGGATCAGAAAGAAGATGACGGTAACGATGATGAAGAAGACGGGGATGAGTCCGAGGGCGCGAAACACCAGGAATCGTATCATCGCTGTGACTTACTGCGCATCGGCGAGCGAGAAGGTCTTGTAGTTGAGGTAGCCGAGCATGTTCGATTTGAGTCCGCGCACGCGCGGCGCCAACAGAAAACGTTGGCGATAGGAGTAGATTGGCGCGAGCGGGGCTTCATTTAGCAGAAGTTGCTCTGCCTGCTGCAGCAAGGGGAAGCGGACGCTTTGTTCGGGTGAGAGGCGCGTCTTCTCAACGAGGGCGTCGAATTCGGGCGAAGACCATCCGGTGCGATTGTTTCCGCCGCCTGTCTCGAAACACTCGAGGTAATTGATCGGGTCGAGGTAGTCGGCAATCCAGGCCGAGCGCGCCACGTCGTAATCCAGCGTAGTCAGCGAATTGAGATAGACCTTCCACTCCTGCTGGGTGGGGCGGGCTTCGATGTTCAGATTCTTCTTCCACATGTCCTGAATGGCTTCCGCGATGCGGCGGTGGTCTTCGCTTTCGTTGAACAGAATGTCTAGGGGGCGCATGCCTTCGCCGTTGGGATAGCCCGCTTCGGTGAGGAGCTTTCGGGCCTCTTCCACGTTGTAGGGGATGGAGGACTCCGGAGTGTAGCCCGCCAATCCCGGCGGGGTGAACGCGCTTGCGGGCACGACCGCGCTGAAGAGCACGCTGTCGCAGATCGATTGGCGGTCGATGCTCATCGCGAGCGCGCGGCGGACCTTGGGATCGTCGAGGGGTTTTCGTGTCGTGTTCAGGCGGTAGAAATAGGTACCGATGAGCGGGTCGATATGGAGCAGGTCCGGATTGTCGCGGCGATAGGTTTCGATTTTCGTCGATAGCAGCGATTCGGTGAGGTCCAGACGCCCCGAGCGAAACTCGCGCTCCTCGGTGGCGAGATCGCTGATGGGATAGAATTCGACGCCGTCCAACTTCACGTTGGCCGCGTCCCAATAGTGCTCGTTGCGCACTACGCGGATGATTTGGTTGGGCGACCATTCCTCAAGCTTGAAGGGGCCGTTCGAGATCATGTTGCCCGCGCGCGTCCATTTCGTGTTGTTCGGGTCATCTATCGCGCCGAATGCCTCGACGTTCGATTGAAGCACGGGGAACCATGCGTAGTGGATGTGCATCGTCAGGAATGCGGGGACGGGGTATTTCAGCGAGACTTCGAGGGTTGTGTCGTCGATTGCTTTCACGCCGACTTGGGAGAAGTCCGTGAGCGTTCCCTTCGTATACTCCTCGGCGTTCTTGATGCACCAGAGCATGTAGGTGTACTCGCTGCCGAGCCGCGCCGACAAGTGCCGCTTCCAGCCATAGACGAAGTCCTTCGCGGTGACTTGCGTCCCATCGGACCACTTCGCGTTGGGCTGCAGTTTGAAGGTGTAGACGAGTCCGTCCGGGCTGACCGTCCACGACTGGGCCGCGCCCGGCTCCACGGCCAACGTTTCCTGGTTCAGCGTCGTGAGCCCCTCGAACAGGGAGGTGAGCACCCGGTGTTCGTTGTGGCCGGTCACGCGGTACGGGTCGAGATTTTGCGGTTCGGCTCCCGCACCGACATGCAACATTGCGCCGCCGGCCGCGCCGCCTCCCCCGCTCGAACACCCAATCGTCCACGCCGATATGGCGAGCATCGCAATGCACAAGCTTGTTCGCAGTTTCATTGAATGAACCGGCCCTTTCCTGCGTCACCTCAATTGGCGCGGGGGCATTATACCCAGAGTGGGGCGCGTGCTAAAGGGCATGTAGGGAGGTGGCTGGGGCAGGTCCGGCAGTAGGCCCTGCTACCAACTCGGCGGCTTGTTCAACGTGAGTTGTCCGACGACGATAGGATTTGGGAATTGGTTCTCTTGAAGGTGCTTCTCCTTCATTCGCATGTAGTCGGGCACCTCGGCTTTTAGCGACTCGCAAGCACCGCCCGGCGGGAAGAGCATTTTCAGTTGCTTGGTTGGATAGGTCTGCCTCACCGCCCTCAGTGCCGGCAGCAGATCGCTGTCATTCGAAATGATG
>JBAZRU010000484.1:0-5790 GCA_041662805.1 Candidatus Hydrogenedentales bacterium
GCCCTTTGCCGAGCACGCGGAGGGTGTTGGTCGCGCCGATGTTCTTGCTGCCGTGTTCGCGGATGTCGATGCCGCGCAGCCATAGGCCAAGCCATAGGCCTGTGGGGATGGAGCCGAGGACGTAGGAGAGAAGAACTGCTACAGCGGTCATGGCGTTATCGTCCCGTGTGGCCGAAGCCACCCGCGCCGCGTTTGGTTTCGTCGAGAGACTCGACGGCGCGCCACGCGACCTTGGTGACGGGCGCGACGATCATCTGGGCGATGCGGTCGCCGCGCGCGATGGTAAACGGCTCTTGGCCGAGATTGGCGATGATGATGCAGACTTCGCCCCGGTAGTCGGCGTCGATTGTGCCAGGGCTGTTCAATAACGATATGCCGTGTTTGATGGCGAGGCCGCTTCGGGGCCGAATCTGTGCTTCGTAGCCTTCGGGCAGGGCAATTCGCAGGCCGGTCGGCACAAGGGCGCGTTGGCCTGGAGCAAGTGTGAGTGGCTCGGTCACCGAGGCGCGCAGGTCCATGCCCGCCGCGTGTTCGGTCTCGTAGCCCGGCAGCGGGATGTCTTCCGTGCCCGGCTCTCGCGTGATGGCGACTTCAACCGCGCGACTCACAGGGGCAATCCCTCGACAGCCACATCCTTGGATGGGCCGAGTACGATCATGGCGCACTGCTCCTTCGTCAGGCAGGCGCGCGCGGCTTTCTGCACGTCGTCCGCCGTGATCGCATCGATACGTGTGATAACTTCGTCCACGCCGACGACACGGTCGTAGTACATGACCGATTTGGCCATGCGCGTCATCCGGTTGAAGGTGCTTTCGAGACCCATCAGCATGTTGCCTTTGATCTGCTCGCGGTTCAACGAGAGTTCGTCTTCGGGGATGGGCTCGTCGCAGATGCGTTTGATTTCGCCCGCGCACAGGTCGATGCACTGCTTCAGGTTTTCCGGGGCGATGGCCGCGTACACGCCCATGTGGCCGGAATGCCAATGGTGCGAGTTGAACGTGTAGATCGAATACGCCAGACCGGCGTCTTCGCGAATCTTGTCGAAGAGGCGCGACGTGGACCCGCCGCCGAGCGCGCTGCTCAGCAGGTTATAGGCATAACGGGTTTCGTCATGAACACCCGGCCCCGGGAACCCGAAGCACACGTGGTGCTGGCCGATGTCGCTGTCTTCGATGCGCGTGCCCGCCGCGCAGGTGACCGGTCCTGCGAGCCCCGGCACCGTCCCGGACTCCATCGCGTTGAACTCGGCCTCAAGCTGCTGAAGCACCGCCTCCTCGTCGAAGGACCCCGCGACGGAGAGGATGATGTTCTCGGGCTTGTACCACGTCGCGTAATATGCGCGAACGTCATCGACGGTCATCGCGGACAGCGTTTCGATATAGCCCGTGACAGGCCGCCCGAGCGGATGGTTGGGCCAAATGTATTCCGTGAATATATCGTGGACGTGATCCTCGGGAACGTCTTCGATGCTGGCGATTTCTTCCAGCACGACGTTGCGCTCTTTCTCGAAGTCGTTGAACAACGAGTGTTTCACGATGTCCGCGAGGATTTCGATGCCGCGAGCCACGTGGTCGCTGAGCATCTTCGCGTAGAGGCACGTGTAATCGCGCGACGTGAACGCGTTGAGGTGGCCGCCCTTCGACTCGACGGCTTCCATGAGTTGCCGCGTGGTGCGCGTCGTTGTGCCTTTGAAAAAGAGGTGTTCGAGGAAATGCGAAATGCCCGCCTGCTCCGCGGTCTCGTTGGCCGAGCCGGCTTTGATCCATGCGCCGATCGATGCCGACCGCAAATACGGCAACGGCTCCATCAGGACGGTAAGGCCGTTGGCCAAACGACGCACCGTCACGGCGCTGTTGGCGTACGGTAGTGTTTCGGGCATGGATTCCTCCTGGGGCATGTGGGACGTATTATGCAACGAATTCATGTAGATACACGAATGGCGCTCCCCCAAGGAAGCGCCATTCGATTGGATTTGGATTAACGCCGGCCGCGGTCGCGTCCACCGCCACCGCCGCCACGATTGCCGCCTCGGTCGCCGCCACGGCCACGGTCGCCGCCACGTCCACGGTCGCCGCCACGGTCTCCGCCGCGGTCGCGGTCGCCGGAGGATTCGCGCGCTTCGTACTCTTCCTCGGTGATGAGGCCGAGTTCGAGGTCCGCTTGAACCTTCGACAGATTTACGCGGCCAAGCTTGTCGATTTCGATGACCTTGACGCGCACTTCGTCGCCGATCTGCACGACATCGGTCACGTTACGCACGTGCGTCGTCGCAAGTTCGGAGATGTGCACAAGGCCTTCTTTTCCGCCAAGCACGGCGACAAAGGCGCCAAACGGCATGATTCGCGTGACTTTGCCGGTGTAGACGACGCCGACTTCCGGCTCCGCTACGATGCTGCGGATCATCTCGATGGCGGCATTGGCGGCCTCGGCGTCTACCGCCGCGACATTCACCGTGCCGTCGTCTTGAATCTCGATCTCCGCGCCCGAAGTGCGCTGGATCTCTCGGATGATCTTTCCGCCCGGTCCGATGATATCGCGGATCTTGTCGGGATTGATCGTGATGGAGATGATGCGCGGCGCGTACTGCGAGATTTCCGTGCGCGGCGCCGACAACGCTTCGTCCATCTTGCCCAGGATGTGCAGGCGGCCATCGCGCGCCTGGTGCAACGCCTGGCTCATGAGTTCGCGCGATACGCCCATCACCTTGCAGTCCATCTGGAATGCCGTGATGCCGTTGCGCGTGCCGCAGACCTTGAAGTCCATGTCGCCGAGGTGGTCCTCCGCCCCGAGGATATCGGAGAGGACGCGCGCCTCGTCGCCTTCCTTGATAAGGCCCATGGCAATACCCGCGACCGGCGCGGTGATCGGCACGCCTGCGTCCATGAGACTGAGGGTTCCGCCGCATACGGTGGCCATCGAACTGGAGCCGTTGCTCTCGGTGATGTCCGATACAATGCGGACCGTGTACGGGAACTCGCCGGTGCCGCTGCCGTTCTCTTCGACCGGCACCACACCCTCAAGGGCGCGCTCGGCCAACTTGCCGTGACCAATCTCGCGACGGCCCGGACCCGAAATGCGCCGCACTTCGCCGACCGACCAGCTCGGGAAATTGTAGTGCAGCATGAACCGCCGGAACTCTTCGCCGGTCAGCTCGTCGAGGCGCTGTTCGTCGCGGCTCGTGCCGAGCGTCGTGGTCACGAGCGCCTGCGTCTCACCACGCGTGAACAAGGCGGAGCCATGCGCGCGCGGCAGGATGCCGACTTCGATGGTGATGGGGCGGACGGTCGTCAGGTCGCGTCCGTCCAAGCGCGTATTGGTCTTGATGACCTGTTCGCGCATAACGCGCTTCTCGACGGCGTCAAACGCGGTGGCAATGTCGCTCTTGCGGGTGTCGAACAGCTCTTTGCCGTACTTCTCCGCGAGCGTCGTGTTCACTTCTTTGACGAGGGCTTCGAGGGCGTCGGAGCGGTCGTGCTTGTTGACGGGTTCGAGCAGGGCGATGAGGCGCGGGCCCGCGAGGGCTTCCACGTCCGCAACGACCGTCTCGTCGATCTTCGGCGCTTCGTAGGACATCTTCTCGACGCCGACTTTCGCGCGGAACTCGTCGATCGCGTCGCAAATCACCTTGATGTATTTGTGCCCGAACTCGAGCGCTTCGAGCATTTTTTCTTCGGACAGTTCCTTGGCTCCGCCTTCCACCATCGTAATGGCTTCGCGCGTGCCCGCGAGCATCAGGTCGAGCTCGCTCTCCGCCATCTTCGACATCGGCGGGTTGACGACCAATTCCCCGTCGATAAGACCGACGCGGACTGCTCCGATCGGGCCCAGGAACGGGACTTTCGAGATGTGCAAGGCCGCGGATGCGCCGATCAGCGAAAGGTTTGCCGGGTTGTTTTCGTTGTCCGTCGAATAGACGGTCGAGAACACCTGGACTTCGTTGATGAATCCTTTCGGGAAGAGAGGGCGCAAGGGGCGGTCGGTGAGACGGCACACGAGCACTTCGCGTTCGGTGGGTCTGCCTTCGCGGCGAAAGAAATTGCCCGGAATCTTGCCTGCCGCCGAGCTTTTCTCGCGGTAGTCCACGGTGAGTGGAAAGAAGTCCTGCCCTTCTCTGGTATCGTTCGCGACACATACCGCCGATAGCACCATCGTGTCGCCGCAGGTTACCAAAACGGCCCCCTGGGCCTGTTTGGCGATCCGTCCGGTTTCCAACGTGATTTCAGTGGAACCGACGGTTACTGAGAGACGTTCAATCATGTTCTTCTATTTCTCCATACTTTGGCGGAACGTCTCCCACAACGTTCCTTCTTTTCCTGCTCTATGTGAACACTCCTTATTAGTGCATCTAGCGGCATGTGCGTCCGCAGTGCGGACGCACACGCCGCGACAATCTCGACAACGCTACTTGCGCAAGCCCAGGGCCTTGACGATCGAGCGGTAACGCTCCACGTTTTCGGTCCGGACGTAATTCAAGAAGTTGCGCCGTTGTCCTACGAGTTTAAGCAGCCCGCGCCGGCCCGCGAAATCCTTGGGGTGCGACTTGAAATGCTCGGTCAGGTCGTTGATGCGCGCGGTAAGCAACGCAATCTGTACCTCGGCGGAGCCGGTGTCGCCTTCGTGTTTCCCATGGTCCTTGATAATCTGGGTCTTGCGGTCTTTCTGCAATGTCGACATGTCACCTGTTTCCTTTTCGTTCGGCCGGATCCCAGCACGGCAGTGGTGAGTTGCACGCCCGAGAACTGGCTAGCTACATAAAACGCCGAACCATTCGGCGAAAAAGCCTAATCTAAGTGCACCCCCAACCGAAGCCGGGGGCGCCATATTCTAATTCTTATCCGTCAATGCCGCCAAACCTGGGAGCACTTTGCCTTCGAGCATTTCGAGGGAAGCGCCGCCGCCGGTCGACACATGGGACATTTTGTCCGCAAGGCCGTACTGGGTCACGGCCGCGGCCGTATCGCCGCCGCCGATTACGCTCGTGATGGAGGGGGAAGCGGCCAACAAGTCCGCGATGGTCCTTGTGCCGATACCAAACTTCTCCATCTCAAACACGCCAAGCGGGCCGTTCCATACCACGGTCTTCGAACGCTTGATCGCCTCGCTGAAGAGCGCGATGGTCTGCGGGCCGATATCGAGGCCTTGCCAGCCCTTTTCGATGCCGCCGAGGCCTACGGTCTTCGTGTTGGCATCGTTCGAGAATGCGTCTGCGACCACGGTATCCACCGGCAGCAGCAATTCGACGCCCTTCTCCTTCGCCTTCGCGAGGACGGTCTTGGCGACTTCGATGCCGCCTTCGTCCAACAGCGAATCGCCGATCTCGTGGCCCTGGGCCTTCATGAAGGTGTAGGCCATGCCGCCGCCGATAATCAGCGTGTTGACGAGGTTCAACAAGTTCTCGATAACCGTGATCTTGTCCGAGACCTTCGCCCCGCCGAGGATCGCAACCAGCGGCCGGTCCGGGCTATTCAAAACTTTGGTGAAATACTGCATTTCTTTTGCGACGAGGTATCCCGCGGCGCTTTGCTTCACGAACTTGCACACGCCCTCGGTGGAGGAGTGCGCGCGGTGCACGCTGCCGAAGGCATCGCTCACGTAGACGTCGCCAAGCTTCGCCAATTCCTGCGAGAGGGTTTCGTCGTTCTTCGTCTCGCCTTTGTGGTAGCGCGTGTTTTCGAGGACGATGATGTCGCCGGGCTGCATCGCCGCGACGGCCGCTTCGACCTCGGGCCCGACCAGCGAGTCGAGCTTCTTCACGTTGCCGCCCACCAGTTCGCGCAGACGGTCCGCGAT
>JBAZRU010000485.1:0-1774 GCA_041662805.1 Candidatus Hydrogenedentales bacterium
AGCGGAAGATTCAGCTGCCCGTCACTTGCGCATCGAAGGAAGGAATATTGCGGAAGCTGAAAAGCTGCTGTTGCAGACGAGCCAAACTTCGTCGAACGCTTCGAACAAGGAAGGGTATGAGAAGTTCAATTCGCTCACGCCGGACCAACGAAGGGCTCTACTGGATCGGGTTTATATCCTGGACAAATGTCCTTCAAGCAGGGACCTCAAGGCACACTTAGGCCAGGAGCTATGGGGGCATTGCGAGCGGCAGCATTCGGACACATTTCTCGAGTATTTGGAAGGATGGTGGCTCCAGCGGGTCGTAGCCGGAATTAATGGCAGCGAGCTAACCAATGCTACAGAAGAGGAAATCGATTCCGATAGCCTCGAGCACAAGAAGCAGAAAGCTCTCAAGATAACTGGCAGGGAAATTGACGCCCAGCTTGATTCACTCAGAGAGCAGTTCAAATCGGACTCCCTACCGATTCATCCCGAGATCCAGTCAGCGACTCCCGACACCTCTCCATTTTCAAACTGGGTGTTTGTCCAACAACTGCGTTTGATAAATGTCTCCGAGAACAGAATTAAACGAGCTGCAACGAATTTCTATAAGGCCTCGGAGCAGCGGTCACGTTGGGTCAGAGAATCACTCCTCGTCGATGATGATTTGGATCATTACGACGATTCCCTTAAGGAAGAGTGGGGTATACACTTTGATCAGTCAAAAGATGCAATGTCCTCGACCCCAACTGATGCCGAGTACGTTGCATCGGGTCAGGGAGTCTACGAATGGGTTGAGGCCAAGGCAGATGTCCCACTACGTCCCTCATGTCAGGAACGTTTTATAACCAGAGGCTCATATCAGATGCTCGCGAACCGACTGCAGGTCGGTTGGCATCCCGAATTCAAGGCGCGCTTGGTTTCTCAATCTGCGGGGGAGAACCTATGAAGGAATGGGCGAACAGGCCTCCAGAGATTGCAGCACTTCTGAACCCGGCGTTTTGCGGGTTTCTGGTGTCAAGTGGTCTGGACGAATACACCAAGAACGTCAACGAGGGTGCGCCTTATGTCTTCCCCTTCGTGATGTTGCCCCTAATCCTACATAAACCGACAAGACAGATGTTCCCACGCTCAATTCGCACGGCGTTTTCCGCTTGGATCACCAATGCAGATACTGCAATTGCTAAAATTGGCTTTGCAGAACGGGCAAAGAGCATGTCTCCCTACGTCAAGGAAGCATTGGCCTTTGCCATGCAGCACAACAGTATTTATGTCACGGCGTCGGGGCGGCTAAAGACCTCAAATCAGGCTCCGAAGACCTATCCTAATGCGTCCCAAGAGGTGATTGAGTGTGTCCGCGCCGCTGTGATGTGCGGAAAGTGGTTTTCTATGGTCGGTGACTTCAAGACAGCAATGGCGCTACTGGGAGTGAAGCCATGAAATTTCAGATCCTCGACATTCTAGTCTACGGGGAGAACGGCCAAATCCGTTCCATTGAGCTCAAGCCAGATGCTGTCAATATCGTCACCGGACAATCCAAGACGGGGAAATCCGCTCTCATTCACATCGTTGATTATTGTCTTGGTCGGAGAGAATGCAATGTTCCTGCTGGCGTCATTCGTAAGTATGTTGAGTGGTACGCGCTAAGACTCCAAACCTCATCGGGAGAGGTGTTTATTGCCAGGCGCAATCCTGAGCCTGGTAAGGACTACTCCGAAGACATCTACATCGAACGCGGCACCTCCCTGAGTTTTCCAGAAGCACACAACTTGATGAAAAATGCAAATCTAGA
>JBAZRU010000485.1:1784-5788 GCA_041662805.1 Candidatus Hydrogenedentales bacterium
AATACTCAACCAGGTTCTGGGAGTTGGAGCATATGCCCACGAACCCAAGGCAGGCCAAACCCGTCGAACCGGCGCTGCGGATATCGGCAAAGCTCTCTTTTATTGCTTTCAAGAGCAAAGCGAAATCGATGATCAGAAATTTCTGTTCCATCGTCAGGGGGAGCCATTTATACCGCAGAGTATTAAAGACTATCTGCCTTACTTCCTCGGCGCAATCACAGATGAGTTCATCCAAAACAAGGAAGAGCTGCGCAAGCTGAGTCGCAAGTTGAAGCAGATTGAATCAAGAATCGCCGAACGCAACAGACTGAAGGGGCAGAATTTCGAACGTGCTTTTGCTCTGCTGAATGAGGCTAAGAACGTTGACCTGATTGCTTCTGACGAGTCTCTTCAGGCTTCATGGGACAATGTGCGAAGACTGATCGAGGAAGCGCTCGCTAGGAATATCGATAACGATCTGGCGGAACCTAATGTCGATGTCCTCAGTGACCTGCTTGATCGCCAACAGCGGATCAGGGAGTCCTACAGGATCGCTGCCTCCGAGCTCAAGTCACTGAAAGATCTGCAACGCTCGTCAAACGGGTTCGACACTGAAATGGGAGAGCAGAAGTCACGATTGGAATCAATCAGCATCTTTCCCCATACCAGTGACCCAAATACCTGCCCGCTTTGTTCATCAACGTTAGCCAGTTTAGTTCCGTCTGCGGAAGCCATTCGAGCTTCATTGACCGACATCGATTCCCAGCTCGAAGCAGTCACCAACGACACCCCGCACTTGGATGCGATGATAGCCAAGGCCGAGGATCGGTTGGGAGAGGTCAAAAGGCAACTCGATGAAGTCAGGTTTTCAATCATCTCCCTTCAGACTACGAACCAACGTATCTCTGACTTGCGGGACATCATTTCCAGGCGAGCAATGATAAAAGGCCGACTCAGCCTTTACCTGGAGAATATGCCTGCGAATGATGTCGACCACTCGGATGACAAGTCAGAAGCAGAAGAGCTCACCGAACAGATCCATGCTCTAGAAGGCGTGCTCGACGATGATGTACTTGCCGAGCGTCTGGAATCTTTCCTCTCTCTTGTTTCGGCTCAAATAACCTTCCTGGCAAGAAAACTTGAAATTGAGCACTCGGACTCTCCGATGCGATTGGATCTCAAAAAGTTAACCATCGTCGCAGACCATGCTGACGACGGACCAATTCCCATGTCCAAAATGGGCAGCGGAGAAACCTGGGTCGGCCTCCATCTCGTGACCCACTTGGCTCTGCACAACTGGTTCTTCAAGAAACAGCGACCAGTGCCGCAGTTCTTGTTTCTTGACCAGCCATCTCAGGCTTATTTCCCTCCTGACTCCTCGGCCGAAACAGTTCGCGAGCAGACCGAAGCGACGAATCCAGATCGTCAGTCGGTAATCCGCATGTTCAAGTTGATTGTCGAGGAAGCCAAGAATTTCCAGGTGATCGTTACCGAGCACGCGGACATCAGGGAGGATTGGTATCAGACATTGGTACGTGAAAAGTGGTGGGACGGAACACAAAGGCTCGTTCCCACGGAATGGATTAATGTTGTATGACAGGTGGTGTGAAATTGGGGTTCATGCGACACTGCCACCATCGCGATAGCGATTCTCACGTGCCGCGAAATATTGACATTAATTTGCCGTCTTTGCCTCCACCTCCGCGATAGCCGTAAATGGTTCGCTGTTGGGGTTGGAGAGGGCTACGAAGCGGAGCCAGCGGGTCTTTACGGGCGCGGTGAACTTAATCTCTTGCGGGTCTTGGCCGGGGGCGAGTTCGCCTTCGGCGATGGGTTTGCCCCAGTTTCGGCCGTCTTTGGCGGCGTAGACGGCGTATTTGCCTACGAAGCCGTTGGCGACGTCTTGGCGGGGGACGTAGCGGAGGCCGGTGAGGGTAAGCTCGCTGGCGTAGCAGATGCGGAGTTCGTGGGGGTGGCTGGGCGCGCCGGATTCCCACGGGGTGTGCCAGACGGTGTTGGCGTTGCCGTCGAGGGCGTTTTCGGGGCCGTAGCCTTGCGCGGCGCTGTCGGCTTCGACTTGTGCGACGAGCGTTTCGCCGGGCGTGAACATTTCCTTGAGCCATGAAGGCGACAGCGTAGCGCCGGGTTCGAAGGCCTTTGAGTTCATATAACGAAGCAGCGAAGCGCGCAATGCGGCCGCGGCGGGGCGCTGGTCCAACCCATTCCTGAGGTCCAATGTGCAGACCATGAGGCGGCCCTTGCCTACGCGGCCTTCAAAGACTGCGCCGAGTTTGCGGTTCTTGTTCCAATCGTCGATAACTTGGATCAGCGGACGGTACGCTGGGGGAAGGTCGTCGAGGCGTGCGACCTGCGAGCCGTTGAGCACTTCCCACCATTGCCAGTCGCTGTAACCGTCGTTGGGGAAGCTCGCGAAGGCGGGGTGGCGCGAGTCGCAGAGGACGCCCAGTTGGCGGCTTTGGCCGGGGAACCATTGCGTGTTCCAGAAGATGGGCTCGAAGGCGCTTTTCACGCGGCGCATGGGCGCGATAGTTTTCGGGAGTAAGAGGACTTTGCCACCGTCGCGGAGTTTTGTCGAGACTTCGCGGGACCATTCGTCGGCTACGAGGATGTTCTTGGCGTCATCCATTCCTTGGTCCGACGGGTATACCCACACGTCCCAGGAGTTGGCGTAGACCGTACCTGCAAGATAGACGGTAAAGGTCAGCTTTGCGGGGGTATGAACAGCGTTCAATGGCAACGAAATCTCGCCGAGGGCTATGCCGTTGCCAAGTGGGATGTCGCGCTCGGGCCATTGACCGGAGGCGACTTCCTTGCCGTCCGCGGTTCGGGCGGACCAGCAGGGTCTTGCGTGCGCAAGCGGCATTGCGCCGAAATGCGCGATCTCCGCGTTGGCCTTGAGCGTTTCGTCGCTTTTCCATACGAATTTTTCCAGCCGCAACAGCGGGACTGTCTCGGAGCAGAAGCGCCGGAACTCGTCGGGCATGACGACGCCTTTGCTGTTCCAGAAGGCGTCAACAAATCCTTCGAGCGCGCTACCCTGTCCGGGGAAGTCTTGGAGGGCGAGCAATTGGAAGCCGCCCGCGCCGTGCGTGCGGAGCATGATCTCGATGTCGGCCTTGTACATGAGGCGTTGGAGCTTGCCCGAGGCGCGCGCGAAATCAGCGGCTTGGTCGAGCATGCCGGCGCGCGCGAGGCTGTCGCGGAAGCCTTCGAGGTTGCGGGCGCGGAGCGTGCCCGTGTAGTTGGGGATTTCGCGGTAGTCGGGGTAGACGCACCACTGGCCGAGTTCGTGCGAGATCGCGGGTTGCGGACTGCCTTCGAGCACATCGCGATAGTCGACGGCGGAGTTGGGAGCGAGTGGTCCGCCGTGAAGGCGATACGGTTTGCCATTGCGCTCGTGCACGACGTGATAGTCGCTGACAGGGAGCTCGGGCCAGCCCGAGCAGGTTGTGTAGAGGCGGCGTGGGTCTTTCGCTTTCCACTTCGTGACAATATCGGTGAGGAAGGCGTCTTTGTTGGGGCCGCTGGGTTCGTTGCCGACGGCCAGCATGGCGAAGGAGGGATGATTGCCGTAGGCCTCCATGATGCGACCGGCTTCGTCGTGAATGTACAGGTCGACGTCGGGATTCTTGCCGAGGTCGCCCCACACGGGCGTCTCGATTTGGAGGGTGATGCCCGATTCGTCGGCGGCGATGAAGGCGGCCTCGGGCGGACACCACGAATGGAAGCGGATGTGGTTTAGCCCGTATTGCCGCGCGGTTTCCATCATGCGGCGCCACTGTTGGACGTCCGTGGCGGGGTAACCGGTCAGCGGAAAGATGCAGCATTCGAGCGTGCCGCGGACGAAATAGGGCCGGCCATTCAAGGTGAATTGGGTGCCGTTTGTGCCGAAGTCGCGTAGGCCGAAACGGACGCGTCGCGTCACCGTGGACTGGTTGCAGGTTGCGGAGACATCGAGGTCGATCAGGCGCGGATCGAATTCATCCCAGAGCGGTGCATCGGGA
>JBAZRU010000486.1:0-5784 GCA_041662805.1 Candidatus Hydrogenedentales bacterium
TCTCACTTACCATCGATGTACTGAGGACACATCGATAGACTCCCGTGGCCAGGTTCGCTTCCACGGTGTAATCGCGCATGGAATAGGAGACTTTTGCGGGATCGGGGCCGCTTGCGAGGAGTTCGTCGAGCACGCGGCCGTCCATCGACGGCGCCGGTTCAAGACCGGCGAGGCGCAGAACCGTCGGGGCGATGTCCACGTTGCCAGTGGGTACTCTGCTTCGGATGCCCTTCTTGAAGGCCGGTCCCGCAACGATAAGCGTGTTGTGGATATCGAAGGGACTCGACGTGCCGTGGCCGGCGGTGCCGGTGAGCGAGGTCGTGCCTTTCCATCCATACTCGTTTGCTTCGTCTGACCAGTTAGCGCCGATCAGGATGTCCGCGGAGCGGGCGTGACTCCAGTGGGCCAGCCCGAACGAAAAGGTCCCCGCGACGGAACCCATGAGAGCATCCGGCTCGATTCCCAGCGTGAAGACAGGGCCAATCCACTCTGCCTCCTGCAACGCGGCGACGATTGCGCGAATCTTTGCTTTGTCGTGGTTCCGAACGTAGATCGCCCCTTCGACCACGATGACATCCGTCGACTTCGCGCTTTCCTTGAGGCCGCGCTCGACCAGCAGGTTCGATACGTTCGATTTGCCCTTGTGCGTCGAGAACCCATGGTCCGAGGCCACGATGATATCTACTCTATCGGATAGCCCTTGTTGCTCGAGCGATGCGAGTATGCGCCCGATTTCTTCGTCATTGTTCTTCAGCGTGGCCAGGCACTCCGGCGACCCGATGCCCGCTCCGTGCGCCGTGTGATCCGGGTCGGAAATCCACATGATGGTGACGTCGGGGTGAACGACTTCGAGGCCGTATTTGAGATATGCGTCCACGGCCCAGCGGTTCTGCTCGCGATTCGGCTCGGCCTCCTTCGGGACTTCGCCTATGGAATCTTTGACGCTCTGGGCCTGTTCCACTGGGAGAATTTGCTCGACATTGATCACTCCGCCGCCGGCAGCCTTGCGATTCAGAAGAAACGACGAGCCGGACGAGCCCGAGCTTACGGCGAGTAGCTTCTTGCCTTGGGCCTGAAGCAATTCGCCGAGGGAGGGCGCGGTTAGTAGTTGGCCGTTCGTAGCCTCGTCAATCTTCATGAGGTTCTTTGCGTCGCCGGTCGAAAGACCGCTCGCCGCATTTACCTCGGGGAAGTAGACGGAGTTGCCCATGAGCCCATGCTTCGCGGGGTAGCATCCCGTGGCGATGGAGGACGCGTTTACGCGCGTTACCGTTGGGAACACGGAGTGATGGTCTTCGCAGACGACGCCTCGTTCGCCGAGCGCGTGGAGATTGGGCATCAATTCCGGTGTGACGTAGTCGGGACGCAGGCCGTCAAGAACGATGACGAGGATCTGCGAGGGCGGCGCCTCGGCGGCAATGGCAGTGTGCACGAAGAGACAGCAGCAAAGAGCGAGCAGGGCTATTCGGCATGCATTCATGATAGAGACCTTTGTCAGGGTTTTCGGAATTGCGCGTTGCCATAGCGCACGACACGTCAGCAGTAGGAAGTCGGCGTTTCGTGCCAATGGCAACACTCTGAATGGAGAGGCATCTCCGAATCAACATGGACTGGCAGGGGTATCGCGATCGAGTGGCAGGTTCCTTCCGTATACTCTCGCGATGAAAGCGTGTATGAAGTCCGGTGAGTGTGCGACGGAGGATGCAATTGCGATCAAACGGGCAACCACTAGCGTCCCTTCAGGACGCCCGAATTGGGGCGATGTGTCCCTGGGGTTGAGGTCCGCGTTTGGGACGCGGACCTCAACCCCAGGCTCGCGAATTTCGCGCTTTCAGCGCTCCAGAACAATCTCCGTGAGCATAATCCCCAGAGGAGAGTCTCCGTGAGCATCGTCTCCACAGGTGAGTCTCCGTGAACATAGTCTCCACAGGGGAGTTTCCGTGAGCATAGGCGCTCCAGAAAAGGTTGCCATGAGCTTTACGTGTCAGTGAAGAAGTCGCCCTGGGATTCTTGGTTGCGGATCAGGGGTAATCGCCTTCGATAGATTCGGCTCGTTTGAATTGAGCGCATGCCTGGTTTGCGCGTCGTACGTAGCGTGCCGGCGGTCAATGTTGTACCCGTTGCGGGGTGCAAGGTAGAGTTGGCGCATCGTGCGCGCAGGCAGGGGGCTGTCGGAGGCCATGTCTCTGGACGCAAGCGGAGAGGCCCTGCGCGAGGCTGCAATCATGTCTAGCATGGGAGGAGTAAGGCAGTGGTGCGAATCATCATCCTCGCTGTTATCACAGCGCTCTTCACCGGCGTACAGGCCGAGGCACAAGACTTGGGCGCACCTCGGAATCTGCGGTGCGAATACGAGCACAATCCACTCGGGCTGGACGTCGCGCAGCCCCGCTTGTCATGGGAGGTCAACGATGCGCGGCGCGGGGCGCGGCAGTCTGCTTATCAGATCGTTGTTGCGCAGGTCGAGGCCGATGCGGCCGCGGGCAAAGGCACGCTGTGGGACAGCGGCCAGGTGGCGTCAGACGCCTCCATTCACGTTCCGTATGCTGGACCTGCGTTGCATTCGGGCCAACGCTGCTATTGGTCGGTGCGAACGTGGGACGCGCAGGGCGCTGAGTCGCCGTGGGCCGAGCCGGCGTTTTGGGAAATAGGTCTGATGTCCCCGGGAGATTGGCAGGCCAAGTGGATCACCATCGAAGAGGCCAAAGAGAAGCCGGGTCCGCTGTTTGGGGATTGGATTTGGAATCCTACTCCAAGCACGAATGAGGTCACGCGGTATTTCCGCAAGGTCGTCGAGATTCCCGCGAATGCCCAGGTAACAAGCGCGAAGGCGTGGGGCGCGGCAAACAATGAATACCGATTTTCGATGAATGGTGTTGAGATTGGGGGATGCGACGAGTGGAAGGCGGTCGAGTCTTTCGACGTCACGAAGGACTTGAAGCCAGGCGAGAACGTGATTGCGATTGAGGGTGTGCATGCGCGCGGCATTGCAGGTGTAACGTTTGGGATGCGCATTGTCTTCGCAGACGACACGTCTATGGAGATTCGCACGGGACAGGACTGGCTCACGTCTACTGAAGACCCCGAAGGCTGGAAGAGCGCGGGTTTCGATCCGAAGGGTTGGGTTACGCCCACGCTTGTTGCCAAGTATGGCGAACCGCCGTGGGGCGCTGTCGCCGACCGGTATCCTAGCCGGTCGTTCTATCTGCGGAAGACTTTCACGACGCAACGCGCAACGATTGCACGTGCCCGCGTGTACGCCAGCGCCCTTGGCGCCTATCGTCTCTTCGTGAACGGTCAACGCGTCGGCAACGACGAGCTGACTCCCGGTTGGACGTACTTCCCCAAACACATTCTCTATCAGACCTATGACGTGACCGCGTTGATGCGCGGCGGAGACAATGTCGTGGGGATGCTGCTGGGCAACGGATGGTGGGGCGGTAGCATGGCGGGCGCGTGGAAGGACGGGAACCTGCGAGGCATCGCACGGCTTGAGATCGAGTATGAGACGGGCGAGCGCCACGTGATTGCGACGGACGAGAGTTGGAAAGGCCGCGTGTCGCCCATCGTCAAGGACAGCATCTATCACGGGGAGACCTACGACGCACAACAGGAGATTGCCGGCTGGGGCGAACCGGGCTTTGACGAAAAGGAGTGGCTTCCCGCGCGCGTGTGGGATGGGCCGATGGGACTACTGGCCGCGCAGGTTGGCCCCACGATTCAGGTGACCGAAGAATTGCATTCCGTCGCCGTTACGGAACCTGTGCCGGGCGTGTTCATCTTCGACTTCGGGCAGAATGCGGCGGGGCGCGCGCGCCTCAGCGTGAAAGGCCCCAAAGGGACGCGCGTTCAGATTCGACATGCGGAGATTTTGCGCCCAGACGGCACGCTCTACACGGACAACTATCAGGGCGCGAAGTGCACCGATGCCTATATTTTGAAGGGCGAAGGGGATGAGACTTGGGAGCCCGCGTTCACGTATCGCGGGTTCCGGTACGCGGAAATCACAGGCTATCCCGGCACGCCCGGCAAAGACGCGCTGGTCATGCACGTCATGCACACGGCAGCGCCCACGACGGGCACGTTCACCTGCTCGGAAGACATCATCAATCGCGTGCAGAAGAACATTCTGTGGGGAACGCGGTCTAACATCTATGGCGTTCCGACGGATTGTCCGCAACGCGACGAGCGGCTCGGGTGGACAGGCGATATCCAGGTGTTCTTGCCGACTGCCTGTTGGAACATGCAGGTGGCGGGATTCATGACGAAGTGGATGCGCGATGTCGTGGACTCGCGCAACGCGGACGGCTCCATCACCGACGTGGCGCCCGCGCTCAGCGCCGGACCAGGGGCTCCGGGCTGGGCGGATGTCGTGGTTGCGGTGCCGTGGTGTCTGTACACGTACTACGGCGACACGCGCATCGTGGAATCGAACGAAGCGGCCATGTTCGACTGGCTCGCCTATATGCGCAAGAATGCCACCGATGGACTTTATGTGATGAGCCGGTATGGCGATTGGGTGGCCGTGGAGCCATCGCCAAAGCACACGCTCGCCGGGGCCTATCAATATCTGTCCACGACGGGGCTCGCGGAAATGATGCAGGGCCTTGGCCGGACTGCCGAGGCAGATGACTTGCGGCGGCAAAGCGCGGACATAGCGACGTTGTTCAACCAACGCTATTTCAACGCGGAGACCAACCAATACGAAGGCGGTACGCAGACGGCCAATCTCGTGCCGCTCTGGTTTGGCATCGTGCCGGAAGACAAGCGGGTCGCGGTTATGGGGAATATCGCGAAGAACATCGTCGAGCACGATACCCATTTGACGACGGGCTTTTTGGGGACCGCGTATCTGATGCCCGCGCTGAGCACCTACGGTCAAGACGAACTTGCCGGAAAGCTGGCGACGCAGCGCACGTATCCGTCTTGGGGGTACATGGTCGACGCGGGCGCCACGACCATCTGGGAGCGCTGGAACAGCGACAAATACGAAGAGCTTCACTCCGGCATGAATTCGTTCAATCACTATGCGTTTGGGACGGTCGGCCAGTGGTACTACGAGTATCTTGTGGGCATTCGGCCGCTCGAACCCGGGTTCAAGCGCATCCTGATCGAGCCGCACACGAATGCCGCGCAAGGGGCCGAGGCTACATTTCATTCCATGTACGGGCCCATCCGATGCGCGTGGGCGAAGGGTGCGAAGTTCACGATGGAAGTCACGATTCCCGCAAATACGACGGCCCTTGTGAAGACTCCCGAACCGTGCGAGGGCGACATCGGTCCCGAAGGTAAGTTGCTAGTCGATGAAGCTGGGAACACTTCGTTTGAAGTAGGTGCAGGCACATACACGTTCGCGTCGCGCGGAAAGTGAATTCTGTGCGCTTTATGAGTTGGACAAAGGAAGTATGATGAAGAAGAAACGTATTGCCTATGGCTTGTTGGTCGTTGCCGTACTCTATATCGCCGGAAAAGAATTCAAGGGACAGCTATTCGATTGGCTGGCCGACAACTATGTCACCCGAACCACGGCCTATCCTTCCACGCCGCAACCCGATCAAATCAGCCTTACCTGGAGCGACGATCCCAGGAATTCGCAGACGATCCAGTGGCGGACGGCGATGTCCGTGGCCAATGGAGTCGCACAGTATCGTCTGAGCGCCGAAGTCGAGGGGGCTGTGCAAGAGATCGCGGTCACTCCATTCGTGCTTGAAGACAAGTTGTTGGTGAACGACAAGACGATTCACCGCTACACGGCTGAGCTGAAAGAACTGCAGCCCGCAACCA
>JBAZRU010000487.1:0-5753 GCA_041662805.1 Candidatus Hydrogenedentales bacterium
TTGAAATCCTCTTCGTACCAATCGATACCGTAATCCCTAATCAATCCGCCGACGACCTCGGTCGCCTACTTCAACGATTCCGGTTTGCCGAGATCGAGAAGAAGCGTTTGCCCGTCGCGAATCTTGCCATCGGCATTTCCGGTCAGGAAGTACTCGGGATGTTCGAGCGTGATCGGCCTGCCGTGAAGGGCGCGGCACGGTTCGACCCAAACAAGAAACTTCATACCCGCTGCATGCGCGGCGTCGCTGACCGGCTTGAGCGTTCCGTTGTGCCAGTTCGGATTCGGACGCCAATCGCCGGCCATGGGCCCCCAGTCGCCTTCGAATACGGAGTACGACGGCACAACGCCCGTTCCGTACCACCCCGCGTCGAACCAATAGACGTCCAGCGGAATCTCGTACTGCTTGATCTTCTCGATGAATTCGAGATGCTCCTTCGACGGAACGCCTCCCCACACGACTCCGGAAATCGGTGGCTCCACCAGTTTCCCGTCGACGTGCGGCGAATAATGCTCCAGGACGAGCCGGCGAAACATGTTCTGACCATGCAACAGTTCGCCCTGCCAATAGAGTGCGAGGTTCAACGTCGATCGCACAGTCTCGCCCGGATGCAGAATCGAATCGAAGTTCTCGACACCGGCGAGTATCGTCGATTTCCCATCGCCTTCATGATTGAAATAGGCGCGCCACCCGCCGCTCCAGCCGAGCCCGGTGATCAGCCCGTCGCCGCCAGTCTGATAATTGAAGAACGGCAACCATATCGCGCTCGAACGTTTGTCGTTTGGAATGAGATACGAATGTGCTTGCCCCCACGCGGTATTCGCGGGAGTGTCCATCGCAACCCTGCGGCGCTTGTCCCACATCGAGTTGTGCATGAACTCGCTCATGAAATGGAAATCGTCTTCGTGGCCCGGCGAGCCGACCGAACGATGCAGAATCGGCATCGCCCCGTCGGCGGCATGCCAGTAGGTGTCGATTCCCCAGAAGTCGTGGACCTTCGCGGAATCGGCTTGCCCGTCGTTGCGGACGCGGACCACCCACTGGAAGGCGGGGAGATCCTGAAACTCGGTCAGGGTCATTTCGCAATAGAGCGAGGTCTGGGCGTCTTTCCAGCTCAGCGTGTGCGTTCGCGTCTTGTCGCTCTGCCAATCCCCCGACACGATGTTCGCCGTTGCGACGGTGACCCATTCGCGACTGCTTCGTTCGCCGCATTTGAACGAGAAGGGAAGGTCGGCGACGTAGCGCCCCGCGTCCGCGTCTCCTTGTTTGAGGAGAAACTGTTTCCACTGCGCGACGAACGCCAGCTCGCCGGCCGTCGCCTGCGACGAATACGGCTCGACCGGAATCTCCGCGCCGCACGCGATTGCGGAGAACAACACCGCCGCAATGCTGCCGGCGATTGACATACCGAAAGACGTACTCCGCAACATGGCAATGCCCCCCTTTGAACCCGTGTGTTCGATCTTGCCGCCGCCCAAAGGCGCTCCCAGCGACAACTTCCTTCATGGTAACGAAGGGCGGCCGCCGGTTCTACTTACCAAGGGAGGTGTGCGATTGCGCCCCGTGTTGTGGCGTGGTCTTCAACTTCCGGCCCACAGGGCTAAACTCGCTGTACATCCGCCTCCACTTGTTCTCAGGTGGCAATCCATGGAAACTTAACGTGGACATGGACGAAGTTACGCGTTGACAGAAGGTGTCGATAGCCGGAGGTTCTCATGGTGTCATTGGAAACATATGCAGGCCGTTGGACGATAGTCTTGGCGGCAATCTTGTCGTGCCTGTGTTTGGCAGGAGGCCCAGCCCGGGCGGAAGCGCCTTCGGAAGTGCGCATCGCCACCTTCGATATCGACGCCACTCCGCCTGTAGGCACCCACCTCGCATACGATCCCTGCATCGGGCAAGGAGAACTGGGCCTCCGGGCGCGGGGGATTGTGCTGACCGGGGCGGACAAGCCGATAGTCCTGTGCGCAGTGGACTGGATTGGCATCGGCAGCGAGGGTCATGACGCGTTTCGGAAAGCGCTCGCCGATGCGACAGACACCGACATCCAGCATGTGACGGTCCACACGCTTCACCAACATGACGCGCCCGGCTGCGATTTTTCCGCGGAACGGATACTGATAGAGAACGGGATTACGCCACGCCGGTACGATGGCGCGTTTCATCGCGAGCTGATCGCGCGTCTTGGAAAAGCCGCGCATGACTCCTTGGAGAAATCGCAGCCCATCACGCACATAGGATTGGGCAGCGCTCCGGTACACGAAGTGGCTTCCAATCGCCGGATCGTGGGACCCGACGGAAAGGTGGGCCCGATGCGCGGGTCGTCGTGCAAAGACGCGGCATTGCGCGACCAACCCGAAGGCCTAATCGATCCTGTCGTATCGCTCGTGAGCTTTTGGAGCGGCGACACGCCGGTGGCGGTCCTCAGCTACTATGCAGTCCATCCGCAGAGTTACTATCGGACGGGCATTGCAAATCCGGACTATCCCGGCATTGCCCGCTTCATGCGGCAATTGGCCGTGCCGGAAGCCTTGCACATCCATTTCGACGGCGCGGGCGGAAATGTGGCCGCGGGGAAGTACAACGACGGCTCGCGCGCGAACCGCCTTGTGTTGGCCGAACGGCTGGAGGACGGGATGCGCCGCGCGTGGGAAGCGACAGAGCGAACGCCTCTGACGAAAGACCAGATGCGGTGGACGGTCGTTCCAGTTGCATTGCCGCCCGCCACGCACTTGAACGAGGAACAACTCAAGACTCGAATGCATGAAGAACGGGATCCGAACACCGTCGAAGACTGCGCGCGAAAACTGGCTTGGCTGCGCCGATGCGAGGCCGGAACCCAACTCGAAGTAACATGTCTGGCCGTGGGCCGCGCGCGCATCCTCCATTTCCCCGGCGAACTCTTTGTCGAGTATCAACTCAACGCCAAAGCCGAGCGCCCCGATCGTTTCGTGGCGGTGGCGGCGTACGGCGATTACGCGCCCGGCTACATCGGAACCGCCGTCGCGTACGAACAGGGCGGCTACGAGACGAGTCCCGGGGCAAGCAACGTCGCTCCCGAAGTGGAGAACGTCATCTCGGACGCTATCCGGAAACTGCTCGCAGAGTAATTGACGGTACGGTAGAGCACCCCGCCGGCGGAGCGCAGGAAACTCCGCTACTTTTCGAGCGCTCCGAGGATCGCGTCTGCGATGGCCTGCATGCCCTTGTCGCCGGGGTGGTTGGCTATGCCGGCGTGGGCGATGGTGCGTTCGGAACGGGCGAAGTTGGATTCGTCGGCTGCGAGCTTTCCGATGTCGATGAAAGTTGCGCCTACTTCCTCGGAGGCCTTCTTAAGTTGGCCGTCTTTGGCTTTGTCCGGCCAGAAGGAACTGCGTACGACAATCGTGGGATGGCTGGCGGTCTTCAGTGTATCCAACAAGGCTTTCACAGCGCTCCCGAATTGGGTTTCCGATTCGCCGGTTTCAAGCGCCGCAACGTTTTCGCCGATGGCGAGAATGACGAGATCGGCCTTGAAGTCGAGAGCGTCTTTCAACCCGGCGTTGATGTTGAAGGTCGCGTATTGCCGCTCGAAATCGGCGATGTTCTTCACGAGGATTTCGGGCGCGGCTCCCGCTTTCTCAGTAATGGCCTTCGTCACGATGTGGACGTAGTCCTTCTCGGCAGCGCTGGCCGCCATGCCCCATTCGCCCAACAAACCGTCGGAGTCCTCCCATTTCGGGTGCCACGTGATGCTGTTTCCGAGGAACAGCACCTTGCCCGGCTGCTTGGCTTGGGAAGTTGTCGCGGGCGATTCGCTCTTCCCGGACGCAGCGGGTTGTTTATCGGCGGCAAAGGCCGGTGTGGCAGCGAGCATGGTCAGCGCCACGAGCGCGACGGAAACAAACCAAATCGAAAGACGAACAGACGCTGGCATTGCGGTACTCCTGTTTCTTCGGAAGATGCGCTCATGTCGCGGCGCACCATTACGATAACGAATGCGATTTCACCACGGAACACGCGGCACAGCTATTTGGCACGCAGATCGTACGCCAACAAGACATCGCCATGGCGGATATACAAGACGCCATTGGCGATGGCGGGATGCGCCCAGTGTTTTCCGTCGCCCTCCGTGACGGTGAATTGGCCGGCGTGTTTGAAAGTTTCGCCATTGGCTTCGACGAGATGCACGATCCCGCGCTTCGGCCCTTCGTAGATGTACAACATGCCGTCGGCGTATTCGACAACACCTTGAAGCACCTCTTCCGTGGTCCACATGACCTTACCTGTCTTCATCTCGGTGCAGATGAGGTGGTTGCCGAGCATGTGGCTGGTGCCGTAGAGATACCCGTTGTCGAGCACGACGCCGTGATGCTGGCAATCGAGCGTTTCGTCTTTCCACGCAGGTTCCACGGACGCGCCGTCCGCGGATAGGCGCACGGCCCCGCCGCCCGCTTTGTAGCCGCCCGTGTAGTACACGAGACCGTCCATGTACACGGGCGTCACGGCGTGGATGCCGTCGCGCGTCAAGTGCTCCACCTTCCACAAGAACTGCCCGCTGTCCGCGTCGGCGCACACAAGGAAGTTGGCCGTTTCCGTCAACAGCAAGCGCCGTCCGTTATGCGTGTAGATGATGGGCGAACAATACGACGCGGGGTCCGTGAAGCCCTTCGTGGTCCACACGGTCTCGCCGGTCTTCTTGTTGAGCGCGACGAGACTCGCATCCGGCCCGCCAGGCGTGCAGATGACGCGGTCGCCGTCCACCAGCAACGATTCGGCGAGCGTGTACATGATGTTCGTGCCCACGAAGCGTTCCAGAATATTGACGCTCCACCGCTTCTCACCGGACGGAATGTCGATGCAGCAGACATCTCCCAATCCGGAAAGCATGTACAGGCTATCGCCTTCGATGGTCGGCGTGGTGCGAGGACCAGGCGCTTGCGCGTCGGTCGTCTCCGGCCCCAGCGGAATCGTGCGCTCGATGGCCCCGTCAAGCGAGAGTACGAAAATGCCCGCGGTAGATGGGTCGATCATGCCGGGGACATAGATCTTTCCGCCCGCCACGGACGGCGACGCGTAGCCGTTGCCCAGGCCCTTCGCCATCCACAACAACGGCGGGCCGCTTTCGGGCCACGTCTTCAGCAGGCCCTGTTCGTCAAACCGCCCGTCGCGATGCGGCCCGCGAAACTGGGGCGACTCGCCCGCCACGGCCACGCTCGATACCAACACGCACGCCAAAACCGTCGTCAACAACGCTCGCATTTCGCAATACCTTTCTTTCCGAAGACACAGGTGGATCGGGTTATGGCCGGGACGTCATTCATTTGGTCGCGGCATCTTGGCTAAATGCAGGTGAAAATTCCAGTCCCTCGACGGGGCGTCCCTGCGTGTCGGTGAAGCGCATGCAAAGGCCCCACATGCCGGCGCGGTTATACACTTTGGCTTGGACGCGCGACGTGCCCGCGGGTAGTTTCACCGGAAGGATGTACTTGTCGTAATCGAGGCCGCCGGAGTTCTCGAAGCGAAACACCTCTCTGCCGTTCACCGTGACGCTCGTGTCATCGTCCGAGCAGAGCCGCATCTGAACGGTCTGTTCCGTGGCGCTCGTAACGTCGAAGAACGCATAGGCAACGCAGTTCTTCAGCGGGCCGTAGATATCCGAGAGGCCCAAGGTGCCGCTCGTAGTCTCGCGCACGCGCCAACCCGCCATGCCTGCCTTCACCGGATAGACGCCGTTCACGTCAATCCCCTGATCCGGGGGAAACGTCGAATCG
>JBAZRU010000488.1:0-2571 GCA_041662805.1 Candidatus Hydrogenedentales bacterium
GAGGCTGGGATCATCATGGGGGCATCAAGGATGGGATTGCCGCGGTATCGAAGTTCGTGGATCAGGCGTCGGCCGCGCTGATTCAGGATTTGAAGCAGCGGGGAATGCTGGAGGACACCCTGGTGATCTGGGGCGGCGAATTCGGGCGGACGCCGATGGCGCAGGGCGATGGACGCGATCACCACATACGGGGATTCTCCATCTTCATGGCTGGCGGGGGAATCCAACCTGGGATGGTGTACGGCGCGACGGATGATTTGGGTTACTTCGCGGAGAAGGACCCAGTTCATGTTCATGATTTTCACGCGACCATGATGTACCTGCTTGGCATCGATCATCAGAAGTTGACGTATCGATACCAGGGCCGGGATTTCCGCTTGACGGACGTCGCGGGCAAGGTGGTGCAGCCAATCCTTGCGTAAAGCGACGAGAAGAACCTATCCCAACCCGTGATGGCTGTTTTCTTTGACCAGTTGCTCGTCGTCGATGATGGGAAATGCCTCCGGGTAGCGGATAAACATGACGTGCCCATCCATGTAGAGGACGTTGCATCCGCCGGGGATGTGGTTGAAGACGACACCGGCGGCGCCGCTGTCAGAGAATTCGTTGCTTCCGAAGGTATCCCACATGACGGGTAGAAGGCTCTGGGCCATGGCGGTTGCGGAGGGGTTGTTGATGTCCGTTACGAAGAACCGCTCGATGCCTTCGCGCAGCCGGTAGACCGTAGAGCCCCCGGCGCTGCCGGTAGCCGCGGGCGATGCAGGCACCCAAGGAGGCCAGGGGCCCTGTGACAGGTCCAGGTCGGCGCTGAAATCTTTGAGGCGCACATCGCCGACGCCTTGGATAGGAACGGTGTCCAGTATCGGCGCGGTAGCTTTGGCTCCCCAGACGCCGTAAAACTCGGCGACATTCGTCATGACGTATCCTTTGTACATGAAGGAGCGGGCGAGTTCCGCACACGTGAAGTAGTCTTGGGAAGCCGTGTCGTTGGCCGCAATGGCGGCCTTGCGCCAGGAATCGAAGGTGCCGCCATCATTCGGCAGCCGGTCCAATACGCTTTGCCATTCGGGGTCGCCGCCGGAGTCGGAGGGGCATTTTGCGATTTGGAGGTCGGTGATGATGTCCGGATAGAGGGATGCGGCGTGGGGCGATTCGAAGAGCGGAGAGGAGCGTGTGTCCGCGCGGACGCTACCGTAAGGGGAAGGCGGCGGCAGAAGGCCTTTGTTCTCCGCGCTGTAGATGTGGAAGACCGTGGCGAATTGCTTGAGGTTGCCCTGGCAACTGGCGCGTCGCGCCGCTTCGCGCGCACGGCCCAGCGCGGGCAGCAGGATGGCGGCAAGCAGGGCTATGATGACGATGACGACGAGGAGTTCGATGAGGGTGAACCCGCGCTGCTTCACGTACGTCTTAATGCTCCTCAACGGGCTTGCTGGTCAATAGCCCGATTCCGCGTCCCTTTTCTCCGACGGCGCAGTAATACATGTAAAACGTCTCCGAGGCCGGCTCCCACACGAGCGCAATCTTGTGCGCGTACTGTTTGTCGAGACCCAGGGGATGACCACCGGCCTTGTACAAGGGTTCTTCGCGCTTGGTCCAGTGCAGCAAATCGCGGGAGTACGCGGCCATGATATGCGCGCCGCCACGGCCGACGCCGAAGTAGAACATGACCCAGTGATCTCCGTCGCGAAAGACCTTACCATCCGAACAGAATTCCGTGTCGTAGGCGTCCGGGCCGCCGTTGCGGACGACGGGATTGCCTTCGTGTCTCTTCCAAGTGAACATATCCGTGGAGGTTACGATTCCCATTTGCTCGCGGGAGCCGTTTGCAGCGTTGTAGAAGTCCCAGAACTTGCCATCGTGCTCAAGAAGCCATGGGGCGTAAATACAATCCTTCTCCCACTCCGCCGCGCCTTCGATGGAGAGGATGGGGCGATCGGGCATGGGGCGTTGCCAGGTGACGCCGTCTGTACTGGAGGCCACACCCTCGGCCCCTGGACGGAGCTCGTAGCCGCCCTGTTTCGGATAGCAGCTATAGAGGGCCCAGTATTTGCCGTTCCAGCGTCTGAGGGTGCGCGGTGCTTTGATGTCGTAGGATTCAAGCAACGCGCCGCAGAATGCAACGCCGCCGTAGTCGAATGCGCCTTCTTTGCCGAAGCTCATGACGATGCCTTTGGTGTCCCAATGCACGAGGTCTTTGCTTACGGCGAGGGCAGTTTGATAGCCCTGTCCGTTGAAGCCCGTGAACCACATCTGCCAGGTGTCTCCGAGGCGCCAGACAAAGGGGCAATCGACGGCGGAGAAGCCAAGTTCAGGGGATGGGTTCGGCGGGAGTACGTGATCGGGGTAGTAGTGCCAATTCAGGTATGGGGCGGTCCAGGCTTCGACGGTTTCGGGAGGGATTGGCGCGGAAGGATCGGGGGTTGGTGACAGTTGCTGCGTCAGGAGCAGAAGTGTGCAAACGGCCCATGCGGAACTCATAGTCTTCTCCCTGAATGAAAACTCTGCCGGCTGGAAGCCGGCGGTACAACGCGGAAGCCGTTGGAACGGAGCCACGCGTTGTCATTCTATGCG
>JBAZRU010000488.1:2581-5749 GCA_041662805.1 Candidatus Hydrogenedentales bacterium
AAGGGCATGCGAATAGACAGGGTGCGAGGAGAGTCTTGGCTTTGCAGTCCGGGTTGGAGGGCGTTATGCTAAACGGCGCTTGCGCACGATTGCGGGCGCGGGACGCCGTTAAGATGCACGTTCACCGAGGGGAGGAAATCATTGTGAAAGCCGAGGGCATTATCCCTGCCTTGTTGACGCCGTTTGCCAGCGATGGGAGCATTTCCGTACCTATGTTGCGGAAGCTTGTCGCCTATGAGTTGGAGAAGGGCAGCCGCGGGTTCTTCGTGTGCGGTAGCGCGGGTGAAGGCGTGTACATGACGCCGGAGGAGCGCAAGCAGGTTGTTGAGATTGTCGTGAGCGAGTGCGCGGGGCAAGCGACGATTATCGCCCACGTGGGCGCGATGTCGACGGACGAGTCGGTTGCGTTGGCAAAAGACGCGCGCGTTGCTGGGGCCGACGCAGTGGCGAGCATGCCGCCGCTGGTGTTCAAGCAGC
The DNA here is from genome assembly GCA_041662805.1 of Candidatus Hydrogenedentales bacterium. Lineage (GTDB taxonomy): Bacteria > Hydrogenedentota > Hydrogenedentia > Hydrogenedentales > SLHB01 > JAIBAQ01. The sequence continues at coordinate 3,059 of JBAZRU010000488.1, forward strand.
CGTGGCCGGCGGTCATCAAGCACATCCAGGCGATCACGGAGGCGTCCGAATTGCCGACGTACTATTACCATCTGCCGATTATCACGAACGTAAACGTTACGGCCGATGAAGTGGCCGAGATGGTCGCCGCGATACCGGGCTTGGTTGGGTTGAAGTATTCGTCGCCCGATCTTTTCTTGTTGTGGGGCGTATTGGAGCGGCCCAAGCGTGAAATCCATGCGTTGTACGGATGCGATCAGCAGTTGTATCACGGGTTGATGGCGGGCGCGTGCGGCGGCATCGGGTCCACGTACAACTATCAGATCGAGAACTTCGTGGGACTGTACGACGCGGTCAAGCGCGGCGATCATGCAGAGGCATTGAAGTATCAGGACAAGGTGAACAAGGTTGTTGAAGTGCTGTTCAAGCACGGTGGCAATCGCGCGACGGAAAAGGCCATGATGACGTTGCGCGGATACGATGTCGGTCCTGCACGGAGACCGAATCTCCCGTTCCCGTCGGAACGGCTACCCGATCTGCGGCGCGATATGGAACAACTTGGGCTTCTTTGATGCGGACAACGATCAAATGTAGGGGGCGACACCATGAGTGAAAAGCTGGCGATTCAAGGCGGTCCGAAGAGCGTAGAGGGACCTCTGCCTCCGTGGCCTTGCTTTGACGAGAACGCAATCAAGGGAGTGGAGAACGTCCTGCGCAGCGGCAAGGTCAACTACTGGACCGGGCACAAGGGGATGGATTTCGAGAAACGGTTTGCCGAGTGGCAGGGGTCGAAGTTCGCGATTAGCACGACGAACGGGACCAGCGCGCTTCATACGGCCATGGCGGCGCTGGGCATCGGCCCGGGCGATGAGGTTATCGTCCCGAGTTACACATTTATTGCGAGTTCGTTTTCGATCCTTCAGGCGGGCGCCATCCCGAGGTTTGCCGACGTCAACAAGGACGACCATTGCATCAGCGTGGCATCGGCAGAAAAGCTGATCAACGAGCGCACAAAGGCGATCATGGTCGTGCATCTGTACGGCAATGTGGTGGATTTGGACCCGGTTATTGCCTTGGCGAAGAAGCACAACCTGTTTGTGATCGAAGACAACGCGGAGGCGTTTGGCGGCGAATACAAAGGCAAGAAGACGGGCGCGGTCGCGGATATCGGCGCGTGCAGTTTCTGCCAGAACAAGACGTTTACGACCGGCGGCGAAGGCGGCATGATCACGACGGACAACGAGGAAGTTGCGTGGCGTTGCCGCAGTTTCCGGGACCACGGGTACAACGTGCGCGATCGGTTGCGGCTGCTCGAAATGGAGCAGAAGCTCTCGTACATTCACGACATGCTCGGTTGGAACTATCGCATGACGGAGATGCAGTCGGCCATCGGCTTGGCGGAGCTCGACCGCATGGAGTCGTGGAACATGCCACGGCGCAGGCGCAACGCGGGCATCCTCATGGACGCATTGAAGGGCATTCCGCAGATTCTGCATCTGCCGGTGGACACACCCGAACGCCGCAACGGCTGGTACGTGTTTCCGATTACGCTCGACGTTGAAAACATGACGTGCACAATCGAGACGTTTCTCGAAGCGTTGGGAGCGGAAGGCGCGCCTTGCTGGAAGGTGTTTTGGCCGCAGTGCCACACGGAAGGCGCGTTCACGGCGCATCGCGGATTCGGCGATTCCGGGTTTCCGTTTACGAGCGAGGAGTATACGACTCCGGGGTCGGCGGACTATTCGAAGGTTTCCGTGCCGAACGCGGTTTGGCATCAGACGCACACGTTCATCACGTTTATTTTCCCCACGTACGAAGAAGTGCACATGCACGGCATCGCGAAGGGCATCAAGAAGGCAATAGACGCATACGCGAAGTAGCGGCAAGCGCGGAGGCAACACCATGAAAGCCAAGTGGGGAGTTTTGGGATGCGGGGGCATTGCCCGGCGCCGCACCATTCCCGAGGGTATCGTCAAGGCAAGCAATGCCGAACTGGCCGCGATGACGGATACGAATCCGGACGCGGTGCGCGCCGTCGCGGATGAGTTCAAGGCGCTGGCGTGCATGACGGAAGCGGACTTGCTTGCGAGCGAGTGCGACATTGTGTATCTGGCAACGCCGGTACACGTGCACCTTGCGCAGGCCAAACGGGCCGCGGAAGCGGGCAAGCATGTGTTTTGCGAAAAGCCGCTTGGCGTGAGCGTCGACGAAGCGAGTGCCATGGTAAACGTATGCCGCGCGAACGGCGTGAAATTGGGCACAGGTCTGATGATGCGATTTCACGCGCAGCACCAGGCCGCGCTGGAGATTGTCCGCGCGGGGCGGCTCGGCAGGCCAGTATTCGCACGCGCGCAGTTGTCATGCTGGTATCCGCCTATCGAGGGGGCGTGGCGGCAGGACCCTGTGAAAGGCGGCGGCGGAAGCCTTGCCGATCTTGGGAGCCATTGCCTCGATTTGCTGGAGATGTTCTTCGGCCGGATCGTGCGTGTTTCCTGCAGTGCGGCAAGTCTGGTGCATGCGTATCGCAGCGAGGACACGGCGGTTGTGCTTGCCGAATTCGAGAACGGCGCGCGGGGTGTTGTGGACGTGTTGTTCAACGTCCCCGACGCAAGCTCGCGAAACCGTCTCGAGTTGTATGGCACTCAAGGGTGCATTCTCGCCGATGGCACGATCGGGCAAGGGGAGTTGGGCGAGATGACCGCATATATCGAA
>JBAZRU010000489.1:0-5747 GCA_041662805.1 Candidatus Hydrogenedentales bacterium
TTCTGGTTGGCGGTATCGGCATCATGAACATCATGCTGGCCACCGTCACTGAACGCACACGCGAAATTGGCATCCGCCGCGCCTTGGGAGCCAAGAAGCGTGACATCGTGCTGCAGTTCGTGATCGAAACGGTCCTGTTGTCGGCAACAGGCGGAATTATCGGCGTCATCCTTGGCTTGGCCATTCCGCTCGTCATTACCTACTTTGCCGATCTGAAGACCATCGTCACGTTCTGGTCTCCGATTCTGGCCTTCTCCATCTCCGCTCTGGTCGGTGTCATCTTCGGTATCTACCCAGCCATGCGCGCTGCAAACATGGATCCCGTCGAAGCTCTGCGCCACGAATAATCCCGAAACGTCACGGCTTAAATTGCGCATCAAGCCATGCGAAGGCCTCGTCCTGCATTGCCTGGTTGAAGACATGCGGCACGTCCCACAGTTTTGCAATCAGCCGGTCGCCGGCCCCCTGCGAATCCCATACCGCGCGCATTTTCGTGTAGGCCGCTTCAACCCCCGCAACGGGAAACAGCGTGTCCTGTAATCCATTGAAGAACATCATCGGTTTTGGGCATGCAATTGAGGCAACGTCGCTGTAATCGAGCACTCCGCGCAATCCTGGCACGACCATGGAGTATGCCGAATAACCTTTGGTCTGGTTGTTCCCTGGGCTCGTGAGCGCCTTTGTATCGCCCATCCAGCAGATTGCCGCTCCCGCCTTCACGATGTCCGTTGCTGCCGCGAGGCTCCAGGTGCGGTGAGCGCCCATGCTCAGACCAAGACACCCGATACGTTCCGGGTCTACGCACGAGAGTCCTTGAACGTACTCCGCGCTCCGTACGTCATCCCAAACAATTTGCCCGGACCACGAAAGGCCCAGAAGAAACATGTTGGAGGCAAGGGCTTGTTGGTCTTCATACTCAACACCTCCATAGCGCCCGCGATCGCCCCAGAACAAAGCGTCCGTGGCAAAGACCACATAACCGCGGCTTGCCAATTCATCGCCGATGTACTTGCCCCCATAGCACTCTTCGACCCATTTTGTGGAGTCCGCAAGACGCTCCTCCGGTTCATCAAACGGCTGAATGACCTTCTCCTTTCCGATCGAGAAATGAGCGCCATGATCATGCAGCGCAATGATTCCCGGAAAGGGACCGGGTCCTTTCGGAATCAGCAGATAGGCCTTTACGCGCTCATCCGAAGAGATATTCATCGCCAACTTCTGCGCGACATACGTACCCCGGTCGATGCTCGCTGTGACTCTGACATCGAATGGAGCGAGGGGAGGCCGTGGACCTAGCGATTCAAGGAATGCATCGCGCGCATTGGCGCGCCATTCCGGAAAAGATGACTTCGCATTTTCCCACGCCAAGGGGAAGTCCATTCGCCGCACACGTGCGTCATTGAAGCTTGGAAGCATATCGCGCACGCCATACTCAGCCGTTCGTGCTGCGCCCTGCCCCGTTGAGGCAGGCGCTTCACGCCACCGCTTGGTATGACGGAAGTAGGTACGCTTTAGATCTTGCAGGGACCCATCGAGCAGGTACGAATGCACCCGGAGCGTCGTGGGCCCGGTCGCATTCAAGGGCATACTCCCCTGGGAGTGCATGCACCGGTGAGACGCATTGGCATTGTTGCAGAGGCAGTTGGAAAACTCGGCGGCGGACGCCCCCACCCATTTGCCATCCTGGCTCACGCAGGCAATCAGGGGAACATCCGGCCGTTTGTCTTGAATGGTCTTCCAGCCGCCGGCCGCCATGTCTCCCGTCATCTCAGGCGAATCGCTGCCCTTTACGTACAACACGTTGCGCGCATTGCCGTTCGCGCACGATGCGAGCGTTGTCCATGTTCCTTCCGAGAGGAACCAGAATCGTGTCATGAGTTCCTGGTCGTCTCCGTCGAATATTCCCGACTTCATTTGCTGGCACGGCCCTACCCCTAACGACGCCGGCGCTTGCACTGTGGCCTTCGGCCAAGCGGTGTAGCGGCATTCCACATAGTCGATATGGGGAACAAAATCCGCCGTGAATGTGGCCTCTTCCCGGTCCAGCGTGTAAGATAATCCGCCGGTCTGTGGGTCGCGATTCCAAGCAATGGCCATTCCTCCCAATTGATCTTCGGCATAGGAGAGTGGGGGGAAGGTGGCCCACTCGGGAGCCCACAGCGTGACCCCAATCTCCGGATTCTCAGGGCGTTCGATTCTCAAGTAGGACCCCTTTTCCAGGGGAGTCAGTTTGAGGCGCTGGTCGGCGACGCGCTCCAGTACTTGGCCGAGTTGCTCATTCGCATGGAAGAGACGCTCGGCGGGCCGATGGGAAAGGTAGAAGCCAAGGACCTCCGAGAGATACACCAAACCCTCAGGCGGCGCGCCACCAACAGACACTCTTCCCTCGGTGTAATCGCGCGTTCGGTCGCGGCTCTCGGGGCGTTCGTAGAGATCGTTGATGGTCTTACCATCCTTCAGCAGGTCCGTTCCCTCTTCCCATCCGGACAGCCCAGCCAAGACCGCGCCAGAGCGCTCAAAGCCCTTCACTCGCGCTTGTAGCACACGCTCTATTGCATCCAGCAAGCCATTGATCGGCTCGCCATTCTTCTCGAGTACGGAGGCGGCTCGCGTCAACTGAACGGCGTGTTCGATTCCTTGGCTGATCAACGTCGTCGAACTGCGCGGGTGTGGATAGCGCCACCCGCCTACAGAGTCTTCTGCCGAGGCCAGAAAGTCCGCCACGGCCCGGATCACGTCTCGCAGCTTGGGTTCCTCGGGCACATCACCGAGCAATGCCGGCAACCCCGACAACGCATAGCCTATGATGTAGGGCTTTGCGAATGGGTGATTGTAACCGGCTTTGTCTTCATTGATGAACGGCAATTCACTCTCGATCGGCTGACCACCTTGACTGAAAAGATCGCCCTCGGAAAGCTTCGTACGCAATTCGCGAAAGAGCCGCAGGGCCTCGTCGCGATAGAGCTGCACGCCCGTGAATTGGTACAAGCGCATGAAGTCGACGGCATCGCCGATGTTCCTGCACTCTCCCTGATCTGTGTGAACATACTTGCGCGCATATTCGACCTGGGCGTCCAGAGCGGTCACGAAACGCGGGTCGCCGGTTTCTTCGTAGGCGTAGAAGAAGGAGTCATACCCTTTCGTACAGAAGTTCGATGCGTAGTTTGTGCGCCACATGAAGCCGGGATCTGCCTTGAATGACGTGTCGGCCGCTGCCGCATTGTTGTAGCGCGTGCCCCCAAAATCCTCTTTGTTGCCCCACCAGATGCTGAGATCCACCATATTCGCGCACCATGCCACTGCCGTATCGCGCAGCCTTTGGTCTCCGGCTCGATAGGCCTCCTCGAAAATCGCGGGACAATGGTTCAGACGATTCATGCCAAAGATACTAGGCTGGGCCTTTGGTGCGAACGAGGTCACGTTTCCATAGTCATCGCCCTGCACTGCGCTCTGCGTGATCGCTTCTCGCGTGAAGGCGACCAAGTCATCCAGCACAGGCCACATCGCGAGCGTGGGCAGGGGGTCTACCCCGTAGACCGTTGGAAGTATTTCTGTGTCCAGCTTGACCGGCACTTCGGGTTCCAATAGCGCAGAACGGGGCGTATGCCCCGCCTTGCCAACGACGACGGCGGCTGTCCGCCATGCTGATTCTTGGAAAGGCACTTTCTCTTCCGGCAAGCAACGGACATAGGTCACTGCACCCATGCCGGACTCCGTCGCGGCCTTCACGAATCCCCGCTTCAGTAGTGGTGCTTGGGGAAATGAGAATTGAAATGCGCCGTCGGCTGACCCAATGCCGATTGAGCCTCCCTCTTTGAAGTCGTGGCGCTCAACGTTCTGTACGGCAGCTCCTTCTACTCGCCAGCCCAATTCCGGCGCATAGTCGTCGCCGGTTCCCAAGCGTTGAATGTATGCGCGAATCGCAATCGTTCCTAATGAGTCGGCCTGTACCTCAATGATCCGCGGCCATTGAGCGTCGGGAACAAGCAGCCAGTGCCAGGCATAGTGAGCGCCAGACTCGATTACACAAGGAACAGGGACTGACGTATCGCTTATCGCAGGCGCGACGACTTTTGCCGACCATGTCCTTCCTTCGCCGTAATCGAGCGTTACTTCGCCCGCAGTCATGGTTACCGAAACACCTCCCAGCGCGAATTGGTGCTTTCCTGCAACCAAGACTGGCGGTTCCGCTGGGATACTGCCTGGCTCATCCGAGAGAACCAGCGAGCATGAGACTGGGTTCACGCTTTTGAATTCATGGGGAAACGTGACCATCGCACGCCGGATACTCGCAGGTTTTCCGGGGTGCAGCGTCAGGACACGCACGTCTGGTCGAAACGTATTGCCTTCGGCAATGACCCGCAGGGAGAGTTCGCTTGGGAATGTTCCAGCAGGAAATGGGAGCGAAAGACGGACCAGATGAAGACCCGGCGACGGCGGAGTAACGGTGAATCTAGGTAGTTCCTGCCCAGAACGCTCCGCCACGCCCGAATGCTCAACCTGTGGCGAACGCGGGGTAAACCGCTGAATCCAAAGCGTTGATGCATCATCAGCAAGGCAAAGGTACCCCGATGCACATAGGAAGCATGCGACCAAAACTGCTCGAAAGACTCGCGCCATTATCCACCCCCAGAAGATTCCATTTAAATTCCTTGAACTCCGGCCCAGCTTGGAACGTCACCCAGGTCCAGTTCGCCACTCAGTGCCACTTGAGACTCGTCTTGGTGCGTGGCTCATGTAACCTTTTTGCGATCACACGATACAATAGGGCAGGCGTAAGTGGAGAATCTACGTGCGGCAAATACTCGTACTAGCGGCGGCTCTCATCATGACCCAGGCTGCGTGGGCGCATGCCCATATCCGACAAGCCGAGCAGATCCCCATGCGCGACTCACCGTACACCCTCGCGGCGGACGTCTATCTGCCTGCGGAGACGGGGTCCTGGCCGGTCATCCTCATTCAGACTCCGTACAATAAGGACCTGTTTGTCCCCATATTCATCTTTGAATTTAGCGAAGACCCGCTGCTGGAGAGTCCGGACTACGCGTTTGTCGTTCTCGATTGGCGTGGCTTTTTTGACTCGGCCGGGGCTGCCTACGCAGGAAGTCCGACTCGCGGGGAGGATGGATATGATGCCGTCGAATGGATTGCGCAACAGCCTTGGTGCAGCGGCAATGTGGGGACGTGGGGTGCTTCCGCGCTTGGGACCATCCAACTCAAGACCGCTGCGGAGCAACCTCCTCATCTGAGGGGGTGCGTCCCTATGGTCTACCACTATCGCGAATGGTACGACCAAGCCTATCCCGGCGGGGTGTATGCGCGCGACCGCAACGAGTTCGTCTACGGACTTTTCGGCGGCCTTTCCCTTGTTAGGGACCATCCCCTTTACGACACCTATTGGCAGCTTGCCGAAACCTTCAGCGGGAATCCGTCGCTCATCAATGTTCCGATGCTTCACGTTACCGGATGGTATGACCATGAACCGACCCAGACTATCCGCGAGATGCAGGACATTCGGGACTTGGGCGGCCCAAATGCTCAAGCGACCCAGAAGCTGCTCATCGGTCCTTGGTCGCATTCCAACGTGGGCGAATTGGAGCAAGGGCAGTTGGAGTTTCCAGCGGCGGAACACGCACCTTCGGAAACCGCCCTCCAGTTCTTCGACCACTATCTTCGCGGAATCGAGAACGAATACGAGTCACAACCCGAGGTCCGCTACTTCCGCATCAACGACGAGCGATGGCTCC
>JBAZRU010000490.1:0-4055 GCA_041662805.1 Candidatus Hydrogenedentales bacterium
GGATAGCCCCCGCCGATGTCGGAGTGCACGCCCGGGAACCACACATTCATGACCTTGGGCGAGCCGTCCGGCTGCAATTCTCCCTTGTCCAGATATACGTTAGAGCGAAATCCCGCGCGCCTTTCGGCAATTGCCACGGCGTGGCGCACGCAATTCACACCCGGGTTGAAGTAAGTGTAGGGAAACGCTTGATTCCAGTTATACATGCCCACGGAACCCACGGTATCCCAAACGCCGACGAACGCTATCGGGCAAGGCCGCGTGAAGTTTTGGCGCAGGCTCTCCAAACCAGTTTCGATCTTCCTTGCCTCAACGCTGTCATAGCCAGACGGACTATGGACCGTCATGGGAATTCTCCGATACGTTTCCCAACAATAGCGGAGTAGATTCTCCGAACCGCCATAGAGGAGTCCAACGCCTTGCAGCATGCCAGCCAATACGCGCACGGTGAACGCGCCGCGGCTGAAACCAAAAAGGTAAACCCGGTCGTCCTCTTCATATGCAGACATTAGGTAGCGGTAGGCTTCGAAGACATTCTCGTCCAATCCTTCTCCTACGGCCAAGCCCTTGACGAGGGACCAGCGTTTGCCTAAAGCGGATCGCTGATCCGGGGCGGCCAAAGTGCCCACTCCCGGATCATAAAAGGCAACCTGCGAGCCATTCTTCTCGGCTACCTGGAACAGGCGCACCACGTTGGTATGGTCATCGGCAAGCTTATTCGACGTGCCGTCACAGCAAATGATGATGTTTTTGCTCATAGGTAATAGTCGCAGTAGAGATGTTCGGTTCTGACGACTTTGATCTTTTTGGAGGCCTTGTCCTTCATGTGGACCTGAAAGTTCTCAATCGAGTTCCTGAACTTGGGCCGTGGTGCGTTCTTACCAATCTTCGGGGTGTCATCCGATTGGAACAAGACAAAACACTTCTTCTTCAACGCCGCGCTGATAGATGGCAGAGGCATGCGCTTCCAGCCTTTCACGTTGTGCGCGACGTTCACATCTACCGGTATGACGGCTGCCAGCCGGTCACTTTTCATGCGTTCCAACCCTCGTTCCTTCAACGTGGCATTGTGGCTGCCATGATGACCCACTTTGTAGAAGATCGTGCGCGCCAGCAGATCTGCCGCTGTCACCTCATGCATATCTCCATTCGCATCTTTGACTTTGAAACTCAAAGCGTCCCAGGACCTCCAATTGCCAGCCTGCGCATCGCCTACGAAGAGCAATACATCGCCGGAATCAATAAACTCAAAGGCGAGCACCAAGCTGGTATTATTCGTTGCACTGTCGAGTTGGAGTGCCAAGCGCTCCCCAACAGCCAGCCAGTCGTGATCAATGTTTCGCCACTTGTTTTCGGGCAAGCGATAGGGGTGCTTAGGGGGCATTCCGCTCAGTTTGCTACGGAAGCGCTGATCGAAGGGCTGTGATTTCTCATTTCCATTGCAAGCATCCATTATCGCATCTGACAGCCCCAGACTGCCGCCGCTCATCAATTCATAACCTTCCCCCTTGCCTGGGTTGGCCTTATTGAGATCTGATTTCTTCGCGGGCGGCCCCAAAACGTACACTCGAACGTTGTCCGTGCCCGGAATTGCAACTGGCTTGCCGCCCGTGGGAAGGATCGTTGGTTTCCGTCGTCCTTTCAGGTAGTTCAGCGCACCCGCAGTGCCTCCGTTTGCATCATCTTCCTCATCGCCAGAATCGCCGGCTGCCGCGCCAAAGAAGCCTAGAAGACCGTTGAGGCGCGCCACCCGGTCGGTCTGCTTCAGTTTCGCGGCCTTTTCCTTGACCGCTCGCGCGGCGGCCTTCTTCCGCTCACGCTCTTCACGTAGGGAATTGGCCAGATCGTTGGTCTCATCCTCCGTCCACGCGAGCCATAACGTGCCAAATTTGATATTCTCAAAAACAGCTCTAGCTTGGGCCGCATCGAATCCAGACACGTGGTCCCAGTGCTCATGCGTGATCGCCAGCACATCCAATTCTCCGCCGGTTGTCTTTTCAATGTCCTCGGCCACCTTGGTCATCACCGGACCCGGATTGGCGGTACCAAGCACCACACCGCAATCAATCATTACGTGGACCATGTCTTTGTTCCTGCCTGGAAAACTAAGCAGGAAGCAATCCCCCAAACCGTGACGGTACATTCGAATTCTGGCGCGAAACTCCTTCGGCTCGACCGTGAGCGGTTTTGCCGCGCCTCCCACAGCAGAGACTGAACCAGCGGCGCTCTTCTTTGCCGCATTCTTAGGTTTTGCCAATTTCTTGACCACCTTTTTCGCCACTGCTTTCTTGGTGACTTTTTTCATGGTGTGCAATCCTTAGAACTCAGTGTGCAGCATTGCAAAGGGCTCGTCGTTCATTTCAGCGTTATACGTGGCGGCCAACGAAGTATTGGCGTGATTGTCGAAGTAGTCGCGTGCCTTGGTGATGCGGCCGTCAACTCCCTCCTGATCATACAGCGGCTTGCGAATGAGGTAACGGATCTCTCCCCGGCCAGCGTTCTTGTCCAAGTCAATAATGACTGTGCATCCACCGTAAACAAGCTTTCCATCGGGCTTGTCCCAATCCAGAGGACGTTTCTGCAGTATGGAAAAAATCACCTGGTTCAATACCGTGCCATCTTGCCGTTGGCGTTGCACAGGGGAAATAGAGTGAATTTCAAACCGCACCACGTCATCGTCCTTCTGACGCTTCGTAATGTCGAAGTCGAGCCCCGTCAAGCGCTGCAACCGCTTATCTTTGATGTCAGCCCAAAATTTGGCCTGCAATTGTTCATGTAGTTTAGCACGCTGAAATCGCATGGTTGCCCAACGCCTCTTCCTGTCCCAAGTGCGATTCAAATTAGAATAAAAACCCTGCAGTGTATTTCCCAGGCTGGCAATCTTTCTATAGCCTCTCACACCGTCTGCATCCTCCCAAGTTAGACTCTCCTCGGAAAGCGTTCTTAGGTGTCTCGGATAAATCCCGTGCTGGCGGAATGCATCGATAAAGGCCAAACGGTAATCGCGTGAATCGTCCTTTACCACATCGCGGTCCGCAGTGATTAATGCACGCAGATAGTCGCCAAAATCGATGTCCACTGGCGGGCAGTAATCCAAAGCCCGGATGCACATGGTAAGTACCTGATTTGCAACCTTCACTGCCTCCACTGCGAGCCGATTTATCAGATCTGGATGCAACTCTCCTTCGCGGAGGATCCCTGTTCCATCACTGGCTATGCGTTTGAGATCCCGGATACGCGAATTGTAGATGGTCACAAAGGCATCGAAAACCGCAGAGACGAGAATGGTCCCCAGCGCGTGAGGCTCGGTCTCGCTGTGAATCTTTGTCGGATCCGGCCGGCGACGTTGCCATTTGCCATCATCGCCCTTATCACCCAGAGCGTTGCGCAGTGAACCATGGCCGCCGATGGCTTGCCCGAATTCCTGGGCCAGCTGTCCCAGCAGATTATCGACACCAAGATCACCGCGTGTCTTCGCGATTTGATCGCGAACCACATCGCGAAAGGTAAAGTGTTGAAACATGGCCACAATGTCCGCAAAGGCTTCGTGGAAGGCCAACCCCTGCGGCTGCGTTACTTCAATGAACCGCGGATGGATGCCATCCAGAATGGCGTGGGTTGTCTCATGCGCTACGATGTCGTGCGACAAGCTGCTAAACACCACCCCTTCGGGATAGATGTTCCCTGATGCCGTGGCAGTGGCCGGAAAATAACCAAATAGCAGCGCCTTTTTCTTCGGCGAGTAGTACGCATTCGCTTCGCGCAAAGCGTGTGGATAGACGATCAGCTTTTCCACAAACAAGTTCCGTCTATCTTTTTCCGTCAACTTGCTCCACTTCTTTCCCATGTCTTCAGGTGAGCGATCTGACCACATCACGGGGCGGCCAATGGCGCGTTCAAAGTTGCGGATCGTGGTCATTACCACCGCATAGACCATTTGCTGGTGAAATTGCGGATTAGACGAAGAGGGCGGCAGGCCATCCTGCGCCAACAAGTCCGCCTCGTTGAGGTCCACCGGGTCGTAATAGCAGTCACTCGCCGGATCCACATCAACC
>JBAZRU010000490.1:4065-5743 GCA_041662805.1 Candidatus Hydrogenedentales bacterium
ATTTGCCCTCGGGGCCCGGCTTCAGATCATCCTCCCACGGTACAGTGTAGACGCGCTCATTGATATGGGCGGTGTCCAGTGTGCTTGACAAACTCGGATCAAATGAGTAGCCCCGCAGCCGACGGAATGGAGGAAGATGGGGCCGATTCGGTCCTTTTGAATTCTCTTTCATGGCTTAGTCCTAATCAATGCGGTCTATTACCTGGAAGCCTAGCTCTTGCCGTGTGGGACAAATATATCATGAGAAATTGCGAACGCACAATAGTAGTTTTTGATGCGAAGAGTGAGGAGATTCCGGAAGTTCAAACCTCACAGGCACTCTCTCATGCAACCGTTGTCGAGATTGGAACTCGTGGCAATTTGAGACGACTAAGTCTGAACAGGCGATTCATTCTCCGGTGGCTGCTACCGATTCGCCGTGGTTCTCGATTATCGGTTCTTATTGCCAGCCAAAGACTTACGAAACTCGCAATTGAAGCGAGACTTAGCGGCTCTGTCGAGGAGGCAGTCGCAGTCTGACATAGAAAGCCCCCGGCTCCGCCGGGGGATACTAACTTATCGCTTCGCACTTTCCGGCAGATCCATCGCCATCAACTTCCGGCGTGTGCGCTCCCTCGAAGGATGTTTGCCAAACCCTCCAGCAACGACGACACGCGCTCTGCGGTCTCCGCATTAGGCAAAGGTATGCGAAGCTCGGATGCGCCCGTCTGCTCATTGCGAGCAATCAAGCCTGCCATTGGCGATGAAGCAGTTCGCGCCGCGCTCGATGGCTGCATGGCCTGGCCGAGTTTCCCGAGAAGGTCGAGGCCAGCCGCGAGTAGCTCGTCCCATGGTTGTTGCGGTGCGCGCGCGGCGGGGGCTTTATCGGTGGAGGGTTCGTCTTCAACAGGCGCCTCGGATTCCTGTGCGCCGATAGCGTCGCTGGTCTCCTCGAGGATCGGCACGTGCAGCGGAATCGACTCCGCCACCTTTTCGACGGACTCCATGAATTGCTTCATCTTTGTGCCGCCCAGGAAGATCTCGCTCTCGCCGCCGTCGAGTACGCCCTCGGAGAGCGACGACTTGAACTTGAGCACGCCCAGCATTCCGTGCTCGATGGTCCCGCGCGAAACGAAGTGGTAGACCTGCACATTGCGGTGTTGGCCAAGACGATGCACGCGGCCGATGCGTTGTTCAAGCACGGCGGGATTCCATGGCTGGTCCATGTTGATAACGACGCAGGCCTCCTGAAGGTTCAGCCCGACGCCGCCCGATTCCGTGCAGAGGAGAATGCGGCATTTCCCATTTCGCTTGAAGTCTTCGAGGGTCTTCTTTCGGGCCTTCCCATCGAGCGAACCGTGGTAGAAGGCATAGGGCCGGTTCTCTGCTTCAAAGCGCCGGATCAGGAGTTCATGGGTCCCTATCCATTGACTGAAGATAACGGCCTTGTTTTCGGGAATGGCCAAAATGTCGTCGAGCAATATGCAGCATTCATCCATCTTCGGGCCTTCGTCGCTGATCTTGTCGATGAGGTAGGTGTTGTTGCAGGCCATTCGCATGTACTGCAGGGCTACCATCAGCCGGCGCTGGTCCTCGTCGGAAAGAAACCCGCGACTCCGCCATTTCGCGATGATCTTAGCCACAATTTCGCGCTGCTCTTCGTGAATCGCGCTCTGTGAGGCGGTCATCTCGACGAAGA
>JBAZRU010000491.1:0-3207 GCA_041662805.1 Candidatus Hydrogenedentales bacterium
TCCGTCCGAGCAAAATCCGTTGATCGATTTCTTGCTAAGGCGCACACATTGGTTGAGGGAAAGCCAAAATACTCCGAGCCGCTCCGGCAGATTCAGGATCAGATTGGCGCGCGCATCATTACCTTCTACCGATCTGATGTGGATCGGATCGCCGCGAGTATCCTGAAATACTACCGGCCGATTGAATCGAAAGACGTGATTCCCGAGTCAGAATGGGAATTTGGGTACTTTGGCCGGCACTATGTTCTGCTTCTGCCGTCCGATGTAATCGCCCCGTCTATCGACAAGGGAATGGTGCCTCAATTCTTTGAACTGCAAGTAAAAACACTGTTTCAGCATGCTTGGTCGGAGGCAAATCACGACCTTGGATACAAGCCGGGGGCAACTCCACTGGATTCAAATGCGAAGCGGCGACTGGCGTTTACGTCGGCTCAGGCGTGGGGTGGAGATCACATTTTTGATGAGTTGTTTCGAGAGCGCCAAGCTGCGCAAGAATCCAACCCCGTCGCCACTTAAGAATTTTCTTCACCCGGCCGTTTTTGTTCGTAGTTAAGGATTGAGAGGTCTAGCTCGCCTTGCGGAGGGACAGCCTCCAAGGGGGAAGGGATCGGGTCCACGTGCTCTTGCCAGCCGGATACGTCCACATATTCGCTTGGGTTATTTGGCTTTTTACGCATGTGTGGGGGTACGACCCGTCCTGGTAGATCGCCCTTTTTTCTGCTCATCGTCGCCCCTCCGTACGCATGGAAGATCGAAATCGATTCGGGCTAAACCGTGTTCTCCTATTGGGCTATCGAGGCTGCTTCCACAATAACGGTGCGTGTCGAGGTGGCGGTGTTGCCGGCGGTGTCGGTCGCGATGTAGTCGATGGTGTCAGTCGCGGCGGCGGATGTGTCTATGACGATATCGCTGACGAGTGCGCCGTTGAGGAAGTATTTAAGGCCGAGATTTTTATCGACGTTGTCAGTCACGGTTGCACCGAGGTCGGCGTATGACGAACCGACCGAAATGTGTGCGGGATTTCCGCCGTTTATAGTGATGGTAGGCGGCGTCGTGTCGGGCGTAGCTGAGGCGTCAGGCGTGGCTGAATTAGAAGAACTTCCGGAATTGGCCGGGACACTGCTTGCCGTACTCGCACCCGCGAGCACCGCCGCGAGTTGGTCACCGGTCACGCAGACCGGTGTTCCGTCGGACTTTTGTACGCAAAGCTGGTGGGAGAGTGTGAGATCATCGCCAGTCGCACGCGTGAATGTCAGCTCCTTAGTTGTGAATGAATCTGTAAAATCGGAAACCTTCTGTGCGAGCGCCTGCACCGCCCCCACGATGGGAGCAAAGAGCCCTTGGTAGTCGAGCTTGTAGTAGTGGGAGCCGGCGTCGAGGGCGACGAGATTTGGGAAGGTGTTCATAATCTCCTGTGCGATGAAGCCGAATTGGGTTGAGGTAGCCGCGCCGTTGCCGACCATCCACTGGTTCCACTTGAAAGAGACGGGCCGGAGCGCTTCCACGGCAGCGAGAGAACTTGAGGCATCAATGGCGGTGATGTCATCCTTGAGACGCTCGTCGGATGAAGAGCAGCTTGTGGCACTCGCACCATTGCCGAGCGTACAGGTTGCGGCTGAGCCTGTGATGGTGACGTTGCCGGTGCTGGCGATGGTGAAGACGGTCGTGGTGGCGGTGCCCCCCGTGGTGGAAGCGACAACGAAGAGTGGGGTGTTCGCGGCCGTACTCGCAGAATTGGAGAGGGAGAGGAGAGCGTATGGGGTGGTGGTGCCGATGCCGAGGTTGCCTGCACCATCTATAACAAAACGGTTGTTGGTGCCGAGTACGGTGGAGGAGGAAATTTTAAACTTGTACCCATCGCTCGCGTCTTGACCAATCGTCCAGTTGGAGAGGCCAGAGTTGGTGTTGAACCCAAGCGCGGCCTTGGTGGCGGAATAGATGTCAAGCTTGTTATTGGGAGTCGTCGTACCGATACCGACATTGCCAGAAGAATCTATGCGAACTCGTTCAGCGGCGCTGGTCCAAAGAGTGATAGGTGCTGCCGACCTATTAATAATCCTGAAATCAGTATTATTATATGCATTAAATTGTGCCAGCAGTCCTAGAGCGTTCAGTGAGAGCAGGTCGCTTCCTGTTCCTGCTATAGATAATTTTCCATCTGTAGGCGTCGTCGTTCCGATACCGATGTTGCCTGATTCTGAGATTCTCATTCTCTCTGATACATTTCCTCCAACTAATGCGTTTGTAAAAAATTGGATGTTACCACCGGAAGCGGAGGTCGGCATCGAAATAAGTGCCGATCCTTTCGTTGCGTCGGCCGCTACTCCGGTCAATGGATTCCGATTAAACGAGAGCTGGTTGTTATCTAGAAATATACTCCCTATGGCCCCTACAACTTGAAGCTTTGCAAGCGGAGTTGTCGTTCCGATTCCGACGTTGCCAGCTAAAGAAGTGGTCGAAGCAACGCTTAAAACATCCGCCCTCAAAAGTGATGCGCCGATATGTTGTGCAAGTATTCCAGGTATCAATAGCTTTGCATAGGCGGCTCCAAAGGCCAGTTGGCCAATAACTTTATGACCTTCTGTCGAGTAATGTATTCCGTCGACGGACCATCGAGTTGAGGCCATCATGCTCAGGCTAAATACATCATCGAGTCTCACTAGACCGTCGTAAAGGGTTGAATCAGATTTAATGTGCGAGTTGAGCGCGAGGCGAACGGTGTCTTGCGCATTAGTCATGTCTGTTGTCTGCGGCACTGTAAACGCAATTACCTTGTAGCCGCTGGCTCTTGCCGTAGACCATATTGATTGCAGGTGTTCATAAATTGTTGTGGCAGAGTCGGTCGTTATTCGAACGTCATTAGTACCGCAGTCTAGAAAAAAGAATTTCTCGCTATAATTCGCGGCAATTGACCCTGCTTGGGATGCATACTCTCCCACCATGTTTGCACACGTATCTCCGGAAAGAGCGAAGTCGGATGTTGGGGCAGATGGAAAGTATTGGCTTACATAATATGGCCACTGGGTTGCGAAAGTCGCAGTATTACTATCTCCCTCAAAGACCAGGGCGGGTAATTCTTGGGTCCATATCGAAGCGCTTGTCGTTGTTCCAATCCCGACATTGCCGCCCGATGTAGAGAATGTTGCTCCACCTGCGAATACAGATATCGCCGTCGTGCTCGTTGCAGTGATGTAGTTGACCGTCGGT
>JBAZRU010000491.1:3217-5730 GCA_041662805.1 Candidatus Hydrogenedentales bacterium
GATGTCGACGCGGCAAGTGCACCGGTCCCGCCGTTTGAGAATATCCAGCCTTGGCCGAAAGTGTTGGCTCCCGTACCACCGCTCAACACCAGAAGGGGCGTCGCGAGCGTGAGCGCGCCAGTGGAGTCGAAGGACGAGGTCGCGGTGCCGCCGAAGTAGGCGTTGCCGAAGACGGAAAGCCGTGTCGATGATGCAAAAGTTAAAATCCCGCCGGAAAGCGGCAAGTACGTGCCTGAGAGGTCGGGGAT
Organism: Candidatus Hydrogenedentales bacterium; assembly: GCA_041662805.1. Lineage (GTDB taxonomy): Bacteria > Hydrogenedentota > Hydrogenedentia > Hydrogenedentales > SLHB01 > JAIBAQ01. The sequence continues at coordinate 3,466 of JBAZRU010000491.1, forward strand.
ATTCGACGCAGTGAGGCCCGAGATGCCATTCACAGTCGCGTTTGAGATGGTGACGTTGGCAAGGTTGTCGATGCGCCCCGCCTGCGCGAAGACCGGGACTGTCACGAAATTGTTCGGAACTACAACATTCACAGCCGCAATCCTGGCGAGCTGAGTTGAGAACCTTCCGGTGAGGTCTTGAAGTTGCGCGTCGAGCTCAGATTGGGTCACGCCTCTGGACGCGGCCGGCATCGAGCGCTCGATAATACGCTCGATGACCGGCTGGTAAATTATTGTAGAGGTTGCGGCGGTCGACGATGCCGTAACTTGCGGTGTTTGCTGTTGGTAACTTTGCTGAATGACAGCAGTCGGAACCGCCGCAGACGATACTTGAGACGGGGCTGGATGCGCACCGAACAAACCCGCAAGGACAATTCCAATACCCGCGAAAAACGAGTGGAGCATGCGGTTGATTCTACCGCATGCCGCGCGTTGTCAAAGCTGCTTGCTGCACAGCCTCGTTCGTCGCATCCGGTTCGAAGGCCGATACACAGCGACCAAGGACGGAAACGGAGCAGATTGTTTTCCATCGCCGAATTTGAGACGGCCGCGAACGAACCTGATTTCCGTTGCTTTCCCATAGACCCAATTGTGGAACCAGCGCGTATCTGTGCGCGCATGCGCCAAAAGAACGACGGTCGCGCCCCCGCGCGATGCCTCGAAACATTTGCGCGCCCAATCGCACATGCTGCGCCCATACGGGGGATTGCAAAATACGCGGTGCCGTCCCCAGCACTGCTCAAGTCCGTTCTGCCTCTTGGTAAAGAACCGGCCACACTTCGCATTGTTGCGTGTCGCGCACGGGTCGAGCGTGAAATGGAATTCGCAATTCAGCGCATCGAAGAATGTTTGCGGTGTCGGCCATTCTTCCGACCGGCTGCTGTACAACGTCGAGCTGATGGTCATGGGTGCGGTCCTCGTTGAAGAGGACCCACGAACTAATCCCACGGAATTCGGCCGTAACCGGTTGCTATGCATCACCACGCACCAGAGCGACACACCGCGCTGTGCGACGGAGAAGCTTCACAAATTATTACAAAAGAGCGAGCCCCACTTTGCGTGGGGCTCGGGGCTTTGGCGTGCGGCGGTGCCGCTACCTTCGTTGCGAACTGCGGGACGCGTTGCGATCGCTGTTCCCGTTGCGGCCACGCGGGGGACTTCTGTCCTCGGCGGCCGGCGTCTCTTCGGCTTCGTGATCCTTGGCCTCGTGTTCGCGGAGAACGATCTTACCGTTGCCGTGGATCGGAAGAGCTTGCAGCATGACGTTGAAGCCCTTGCCATCTTCGTGCGGGAACGCAACGCCGATGTTGAGCCAGTAGTCGTCCTGCTTTTGCCGCTCGATGATCGAATAGACGCGATACATTTTCGCCATTTCAGTACTCCCTCGTTGCTGGTTTCCTGCGAGTGCAGGCGAGAGACACACACGCGCAATGCGCGGCTCTCGCCCGCCTTCGAGGATCAGGAATGAAAGGAGATGTAGGCTCTTTGGGCACTATACCGCCTGAACAATATCGGGCAAGGAATCGGCGGCGGCTGCGTCCACACATCTTGCCGCCGCTCGAACCTGCCTCTGGTCATGCTTCCTGGTGAGACATGACGAACATGCTTCCCGGAGCCGACACGCATTCGCGTGGGCGCGCTCGGCCGCGTCGGTCAAGGTCGCGGTACGCGCCCCGAAGGGGTTACCTTGACGGACGCGAGACGCGGCGCGCAATAATTTTCAAAAAAGGAGACCCCCGTTGCCAGGGGTCAGTACTCGTCAGCTCTCATCACCGTGAGAACGCGGACAGTCTTCGAGAGGTCGGCGGGTTCTTCGGAGCCGTGACACATGTCGGGGTCGTAATAATCCATTTTCGCGAAGTACTTCGCGCCCTCATGGTCGAAGCTGACGAAATCATGCTCACCGTTGGGATCGTTGTCCCCATTGAAGGCATCGAATGTTCGGACCTTGGTAAGAACTGCTGCCTTGACCGTATCAGGCAAGGCATCGACGCCCGCCGTCATCATCACCTTGCCGCCGACGAATGTTCGTCGAAAGGCATCGTTGAGTTGGCGAATGCGTGCCGATTTGTCCATCTGTGATCCTCCACACGACCGGAACCCGACCATCGGGTGCCGGAGGGTGAGGAGGACGCGCCTATGTAGATTGTATCAGGATCGGGCGAATGATCACGCGGGTCGGAAAGAGCAAGCCTCACGCAAGGTGAGGCTCGAAGCTTCGAGAGC
>JBAZRU010000492.1:0-961 GCA_041662805.1 Candidatus Hydrogenedentales bacterium
GTGCATTCATGTACCTTTCGCGCTAAATTGCGTTTCGCGGTCGAGCCCTCTCGACCACCCCCCCGACCCCCGTTGCCGGCACTCTCAAGGTCACCCTGCTCGAACGATTCTCGTCTCGGTGTTCATCGGTGTGAATCGGTGGTTGAGTCCACTTGAGACTCGTCGTGGGTGCAAGCCCGCGGAAATCGGGGACAGACACGTCTGCGCTCACTGCGTTCGCTCCGGTTGTGTCAGTCCCCGAATTCCGCTCCTTCTTCTGCTTTTGTTTCGGCTATGCCGTGCCGTGTCGCCTGGACAATCTGTGGACGCGTTGCAGCGTGCCGTCTCTGCGTTCCTCGGCGATCTTTGCGGCTCTGCGTTGAGATTCTACTCGCCTTGCATGCCGCCCCGGCACCTTGCCCCCCCTGCGACTAAGGAGCGGATCCCCCAGCGGCGTCGGTGAACCACTGGCAGGCGTCCACGTATTGGTTCTCGATGCCGTCCCAATAGGTGTGAGCGCCGCCGGGTTGGACGATGAGTTTGACCTTCAGTCCGGCCTCTTCGTATTTCGCCTTCATGATCTCGGATTGCTGGACCGGCACGGTCGCGTCTTTGTCGCCGTGAATCAGGAGCAGGGGCGGATCGTCGGGCGTGACGAAGTAGATCGGGGAGATGGATTTCAGTTGCGCAGGCAGGTCGGTGATCTTGCCGAAAATGTCGGTGAACAGGCTCGGCCGCGCAAACTCGAGCATCTTATACCCGTCCGGTGCTCCCCAGTTGATGAGGTCGGTGGGAGGAAACCACCCGACAATCGCTTGCGTGCGGCTGCTGACGCGCTCGACGGGATCTTTCGAATCGGGCTTGCCGTCGTCGCCGGTCATGCCCACCATCAGGGCGAGGTGCGCGCCGGAAGAACCGCTCGTAATGCCGATGTGATTCGGGTCGATGCCGTAGTCCGCTGCCTTCATGCGAACGAAGCGCA
>JBAZRU010000492.1:971-5729 GCA_041662805.1 Candidatus Hydrogenedentales bacterium
GCACAAAGAACCGCGGGCCGCTGCCGTGCCGCACGATGAAGACGGTGAACCCGCCGTGCAACAGTCCCATTGCCCAATGGTCCTTGCGCATTTCGGCGACTTCTTCCGCGATGTTCGACTTGCTCGATTTCCAACTGCCGCTCGAGATCAGGACGATTCCCAGACCGTTGCCGTCCTTCTCCGGCGTGAGCACGTCCAGAGTCAGCCCCATGCCTTCTTTCTGACCATAGACGACGTCCTCAATGGCGGTATACGGGACGATCAGGGATTCGATCCCGGCATGGCTCGTCCGGGCAAGGACCAAGCACGCGATTCCGATGAGCGCGAGGGCTATCCCCCGTGTGTAGCTGCGATTCATGTCTGCTCCTTCAGGGTGCTGCGTTTGCCGCCGTGGCGACGCTTCGGTTACGTGCGAAAAGAGATCCTCTGCCGCTCCCACGGAAACGGAGATGCTGGGACGATTGTGGCACTTCGGGTTCGTCCGCCTGCGGCGCGACTTTACCTTAGCCACCCTTTGTCGCCCCTTGGCTGAACGGATACTCCATGCTCTCAGTTTTCCGGACCGTATGCAACGAGTTTCGCACATCCATTGGAAGAGTGGTCAGTGGCAGGGCAAGACAAGGGGAAACCACTTGAGCTATAAGCGCGGAATGGCCGGTTCCGCTTGGGCAACCTAAACTCTGGAAAGCGAGAAGATGTTGGGGGATGTTCTCCCGCGAGTTGCGTTGCTGTCTTTGCGGCTATGGCGTAGTATCCCAGACGGAATTCAACCGAACAAGGACAGGGAACATGCAACAGGGATTATGGCGGTACGTCGCAGTGGGACTCATGTTGTGTGCGGGCGCGGCGTCTGCCGAGATAGACCCCTTGAAGGAAGCCGGTCCGAATCCCTGGACGCACCTGAATTTCCAGAACAATCCGGCCCACTTCCAGTTTGCCATCATGGGCGACCGGCATGGCAGCAACCGTCCGGGCATCTTTGAAAAGGCCGTGGATCAAGTCAACCTGCTATGTCCCGAGTTTGTGATGTGCGTGGGCGATTTGGTTTCCGGCGGAGTTACGGACGCCGCTGCTCTGGTCGCACAGCGGGAGGAATTTGACGGCTGGGTGCGCAAACTTGACGCGCCTTTTTTCTATGTGCCGGGCAATCACGACATACTGAACGGTTCCGCCGGCGAGACGGTATGGAAAGAACGCCTGGGACGTCTGTATTACCATTTTATCTATCAGGACGTGTTGTTCTTGTGCCTGAACACCGAGGAGGCGGGCGAGGGCAAGATTGGTGAAGCCCAGGCCGAGTATGCGCGCAAGGTCTTGGAAGAACATCCCAACGTTCGATGGACGGTGCTGTTCATGCACAGGCCGCTGTGGATGCACAGGACCAACACCGGATGGGAGAAGGTGGAGGCTGCCCTGGGCAACCGCCCGTACACAGTCTTTGCGGGGCACACGCACCACTACCTGATGGCCGAGCGGGGCGGCCACGATTATGTGGTGATGAGCACGTCCGGTGGGGCCACGGATGGGAAGAGCACCATCACGGGCGAACTGGACCATGTGCTGTGGGTCACCATGACGGAATCCGGCCCGCGCATCGCCAATCTGATGCTGGACGGCATCAAGGAAAAGGCCTTGGTTACTCCGGAGAAATTGGCGCTGTCCAGGCCCATTCTGGAGGAACGCGTCGTGCACAGCGATGTGGCGCCCCTGGCTCCCAAGAAGGTGACCGAAGCGAGTGTCACGCTCACGCTGAACAATCCATCCGACCTGCCCATGCATGCCCTGGGGATGGTCTATGACAACGGGCAAGTGCAGTCGGAGCCTGCCCGCATTGAAAGCACCGTGCCGCCGCATGGCGAAATCAAGGTGCCGGTAATCCTTCGCGCTGCGCATGCGCTGCCGGCGCGTGAACTCCAGCCGGTGCGGACGGAGTGGACCTTGGCTTATGACCTGCCGAATAGCGAACGGTACGAAATCCCGATGACGCACCGCATCGTCCTGGATGCGCCGCAGGTCTGCGAACGGGCGGGGCAGAAGGCCGGTATGGAAACGTGGAACGCATGTATTGAACCCGGACAGATGCCCCCCACGACGGACAATTGGAAGGGCGCAGGCGATGCCTCGTTCCGCTTTCAGGTGACTCAGGACGAGGCGAATCTATACGTGAAAGTACACGTTACCGATGATGTACGGATGGCGGAATCCGACCGGCCGGCTGGCGACATTGACAATATGGAGATTTGCCTGGATGCCCGGCCCGAAGGTGAACGAACCTATGACAGGGGCAGAGGGAAAAAGCCCTTCCTGGTCCTGGACGTGTTTCTCTCGGACAAAGACAAAGCGGGCCTGGTTCTCGACAACAGGGACGATGTGTTCGCGCCGTTTAAAGAGGCGATAGCATCCGCACAGGAAGGCGATGAAAAGACCCTTGCCTCTTATTCCGCCCAAGTTACTCCGGACGGCTACACGGCGGATATCGTTATCAGCAACAAAGTGCTGGATGCCATGGCGGGAAAACCTTGGGAATCGGTGCGTCTGAACGTGGCCGTTACGGATTCGGACAGCCCGTCGGACCGCCCCGCAGTGCTCTGGTGGCGTCCGGCATGGAACTCTCCCGCCAGCGCGCCCACCACGGGCGTCTTCACCCGGAAGCGGTAATCAGCCATCGCCCTTTTCCAGGAGTGTCCGAAAGCATTCGGGCGCTCCCGCTATGGATCACCGGACCGTTCTACGGAAACGGCGAGTGTGTAGCGCTTCAGTCTTTGAGCAGCCAAACCTCGGCAACCTGTGTGCCGCGTCCCGTCAGCCGTTCCCATTTGAGCTCAAGCACGCCGTCTTGCGTGGCCTCGCCGGGCACGGGGAACTCGAGTGGCGTTACCACGAGCGGCGGCGCCTCTTCTTCGACGGCACCCGAGGCAGCAGCATCGGACTCATCGGACCCTTTCGGATAACGGGCGCCAGTCACCGTGTGACCGTACGCGTCATGGACTTCGTATTGATTGTCCGCGACGAGCCGCACGGTGGCCTTGTAGCGGCCAAGATAAGTTACGCGCACGCGATAGGTAGCCTTTGGATCCAATCCTTCGTAGCGCAGCACCAGCGGCGTCTGATAGAGAGCTTCACTGACGTCGAGCCACGAGAGGCGGTGCTTCTCGCCCCGGTCCAGCGTGTGGTCTTCGCGAGGGGTGGTGATACCGGCCGGATCGTCCCACAAGGGTCTGGGCTTCACAAGGTGAGGTTGGGTCCACGGGCGGCCCAAGTCATCGTAGAACCCGCCGGGGCCGGCGTCCTCCCAATTCGCCACGCGCGCGACCCGCTGCAGGCGAAGGTCGCCCGGCGCAGGCACTTCCGGCATGGATGAAGACAGCTTTCCGGCCAAGATGGCCTCGAATTCGCTTTCGAGCCACTGCTTGTTGTTCAAGGGCGTGTCGAGGAATTCGAGCACCGCACCGCGTTCCGGGTTCTTGGCTTTGTACGTGGCCACATCCAATTGCGCACCGATGCTCTCGAACAACTGCGCGCCCAGTTCCCTGATCCGGGCCTTGAGTGGATCGGTCTGTTCGTCCTGATCGGGTTGCGCGAGTATCGCGCGGGCCTCTTGTATCGCCTGCTCGACGCCCACGTCCGGCGCGCGACGAAGCGCCGCGCAGGCACGGGCTTCGATGTCGTTGGCCTTCAGCAGGCGCAGACGTGTGTAATGGTCGTAGTGAGCCCGGAGGAGGCACTCCTGGAATCGCCAATTAGAAAGGAGCGCCTCGTCGGCGCCCGCTTCGAGCGATTTCCAGAGCGCGAACGTCTCTTCGACGTTGGCATTCTCCGCCAAGGAGCCCTCGAAGTTGCGCTCAAGTCCGTAGATTCCTTCGCGCACGCGTTCGGCGATGTCCCACCCGAAGAAGAAGCGCGCGTAGTCCAGCATGATGTCGTCGAGACTACAGTCAGGGTCCCATCCGAGAGCCGTCCACACGACCTTGTTCACGTCGTCCCCGACGCCGTCCGAGTAGGTAACAAACCCGTCGGCATATTCGTCGAACAGGTTGTGGATACGGGCTTCGCCCTTGGGACGGGGAGCGAACGGTTCACGCCCCAGCGTGCCGGCGAGGGCGCGGTCCCAACCCGGCACGGGATACTGGCCGCGAACGCAGTGTCCGATGTCCGAATAGCGGCGGATGGGGTATCGCTCTGGCGTTCGGGCTCGCTGCTCGCTGGCCAGGATGCGCGTCCACGCCCCGTAGACCACTCCCGTCACCCAGTCGGGTTGCTCCCGCTGAAGGTATCCGAAGAACCAGTTGTTCTGCTCGGGATCGAAACCTTGGTTGGACACCCAAATACCCAAGCCGGGGTGGACCTTGCGAGCTTCCGCGGCAAAGCGTCCGGTCCATTCAAGCATCAGGTCGGGGCGCCGGTGCGGGCTGGCGCCATCTCCTCCCGTCAAGTAGAGATGGTCCAAGTGCGGGATGCCCCGGAGAATCTTCAACTGGGATTCAAAACTCCGCTCGACTTTTTCGTCGGATTCACCAGTCCCCCCAAATGCCCCCGTGAACAGCCAGAATTCGAAACCGTAGTCGGCACAGATGCGCGACCAGGCCGCGGCCATTTCCCCCTGAGTTACCTTCGCGTGTGGACCGTCCTTCTCGTCGGGATTGCGGGACGAGGTGGTCTCAAAGCTGTTGGCTCCGAACGTGGCCATTTCGCGCATGTATTGCTCATAGGCTGCCGGCGTCCAGGCGTCGTAGCAGTGGGAAAGGCTGCGGAATCCGA
>JBAZRU010000493.1:0-5712 GCA_041662805.1 Candidatus Hydrogenedentales bacterium
GGAAGGCCAAGTGACCATGGTCAACCGTTGCGCCACGGACGTCCTGGGGCCGATCACGGTGGGAAGGAGCATTCAGAGCGTCAACCCGCAGGTGGCCCGCATTCTTGAGCAGACCATACGCGACCGCCGCGCTATCGGGGATTTCGAGACAATCATTTCGCATCCCAATGGAGAGCGCGTGCCGGTGGTGATTTCCTCCTCGTGCCTTACCTCCAGCGACAACGAACTCACCGGGGCAATGGTTGTCGTATACGACCTCTCTCAGGTCAAGCGCCTGGAACAAAACGTTCAGCGTGCCCACAGGCTCTCGTCCATAGGCACGCTGGCGGCCGGGATGGCGCACGAAATCAAGAATCCCTTGGTCTCCATTAAGACGTTTACGCAACTTCTGCTGGACCGCTACAACGACCCCGACTTCAGAACGACCTTCTCCGATATCGTTCCGCACGAAGTGGAACGCATCGACTCTATCGTGACTCGACTTTTGCACTTCGCCCGCCCCAGACCGGCGAGTTTTGCTCCGCAGAACCTCCGTGCTATCATCGAGGAGGTTCTCACACTGGTTGAGAACCAGACGCGCAAGGAGTGCGTCGCCGTCGAAATGGAGTTTTCGTCGGCGCATGTGGAAGTCTATGGAGACGAGCAGCAGCTTCATCAGGTATTCTTGAATCTGGTGCTGAACGCCATAGACGCCATGAGCGAGAGCAAAACTCGCACCTTGCGCATCAAAGTGGAGCATGGCCATATGCGGCTTCGGCGGCATGGGTATGATCCGCTGCCCGAAGTTGAGTGTGTGAAGATATCGGTCTCGGACACCGGCTGTGGGGTACACAGTGACAGCCTCGACCGAATTTTTACGCCGTTTTACACGACGAAGCACGATGGAACGGGACTGGGGCTTTCGGTTGTGCACGGGATTGTCACGGAGCACCAAGGCGATATATACGTCGAGAGCGCTCCGGGAGAAGGTACAACGTTCATAATCACATTGCCCCAAATCGGCCTGGTGGCCGAGATGCGGGGCGCATAACGGATGAATGTAGTACTCGTCGTCGCGGAAGATAGAGGCATTCGCGAGGCACTGACCGCCGCCTTGCAGGATACGTGTCTGGTGCTGGTGGAGCCGGGCGTCGAAGAAGCCCTTCGGCGGCTTATTTCGGTGCATGCGGATGCGGTTATCCTGGATGACACGCCATCGCTGGGGGTCGGAGCCGTGCGCAGGTTCCGACAAGTGGCTCCCCAAATCCCAATTCTCGCCTTGTCTTCACGAAGCGACCCTGAAACCCGGGCCGATTTTGTGCTGGCCGGAGCACGGGCAAGCCTCAGCAAACCCTTCTCGTGCGAAGACTTAATTGGACTCCTAAATGAGGTCTTCACCCTCCAGGCCGAACCGGCTCCCTTGGAGCCGACACCGGCCGACCCCATCGCGGCTTCCCCCACTCTGACTCAATACCAAACGTGCATGCGATGGCTGAACCGGGCCATGAACGAGCTCGACGATCCGAAGCGTCTAGACCAAATCTTGGCGGACGCGCTCGTGGATGTCTTCGATCCCGTGCGAAGTGCGGTGTTGCGCGAGCGGGACGGGGCGGTATACGTCGCGGCAAGCCAAGGAATTTCCGCTAGCGTGACGCGCTCCCTGCGGCTCGATTTTTCAAGCGGGCTCCTCCGCTGGTTTGAAGAAAACTCGTGCCTCATCGACCGTCACGCAGGACGCGTGTCCGGCGCTGCGATCAAGGAAATGCATTTGTTGGGCGCACGGCTCGGCGTGCCGCTCATGTGCGGCGGTCATGTCGTCGGCGCGCTCCTCGTGGGCGAGAAGGGCTCCGGTCGCGAATACTCCTCTGAGGAACGCGAACTGCTCGCCCTCTTCGGGCGCGGAGCAAGCACTGCCCTTGAAAACGCGGCCCTCCACCGCAGCGTCGCCCAACAGCAAGGCCACTTGAAGGCGGTCATGTCCAACATCACCTCCGGTGTTGTGGTCATCGACCGTTCGCGGAATATCGCCATGATGAACGAAAGCGCGGAGCGCATCTTGCAGATCCGCGCGGGCGAGATTCTGGGACGAAGCGTTCAGAAGCTGGGGTCCGGATTTGCCGACATCGTGCTTCGCGTGCTCGCGGAGAAGAAGCCTCTCCTGCGTCAGGAAGTGCGTGACCCCGCCATCGATGCGACCTTGGGCCTCAGTGCGGCCCCCGTCGCAGACGACGGCGTCGTTGTGGTGTTCTCGCGCCTTCCCCAGGGGCAAACCCAAACGGAGGACGTTTCCTACAGTCCGTACTGGGAGTTTCTGTCGGCGCGCGTGGCCCAGGAAATCAAGAATCCGCTTGTGGCCATCAACACGTTCGCGCAACTACTGCCGCGCAAGTACGATTCCGACGAGTTCCGCGCCCAATTCGCCGAGGTGGTCCAAAAGGAAGTGGGCCGAATCAACCGGGTGGTTGAAACGCTGTTTGATTTCGCGAGGCATCCGCGGCTCGTCATGCAGAATGTGAATCTCAACGAGACAATAGGCCAGGTTCTCGACACGTTTACGGACAAGGCCCGGGAGCGCAACATCTCGATCATCCGGGAAATGGACCCATCCTTTCCCCGGCTCGAACTCGATCCGCTCTATTTTTCGCAGGCCCTCTGCAACGTCGTCCAAAACGCGCTTGATTCCCTCTCCTCAGGTGGTACTGTCCGCGTGACCAGCCAGAAGAAAGACGATTGGTACGAGATCGTGGTCACGGATACCGGGGGCGGCGTGGCCGATCAGGCGGCTCCTCTGGTGTTTCTGCCCTTCTTTGGAACCCGAGAGCAGGGCATGGGGCTCGGTCTCACAGTTGCAAGCCGCATCATGAAACAGCATCATGGCGACTTGAAGATGCTGACGGGCCACCCCGGTGGCGCATTTGCATTGTTGCTTCCCGCCCGTACGCGAGTTAATGTCGATCACGCCGCTGGGGCCAAGCTTGCGAGTGGACAACTGACCTCAGGATTTGCGAATGAAGACTATTCTCGCCACGGATGACGAACCAAGCGTACGCGAAGCGTACAGGCTCATCTTAAACACCAAGTACCGGGTTCTCCTCGCGGAAGACGGCCCTTCCGCGCTCAAGATCGTCGAGAACACGCACGTCGACCTCGTCATCCTCGACCTTGTCATGCCCAGAATGGGCGGTCTCGAAGTCCTCGACGAGATTGCAAAACGCGACGCCACAATCCCCGTAATCGTTGTGACCGCCATCAAGTCGGTCAGCTCCGCGGTGGATGCCATCCGGCGCGGCGCCAAAGAGTACATTATCAAACCGTTCGACGTGGACGAACTCCTTCTGACCGTCGAGAGGACGCTCGCGGGACAGCAGAAAGAAATCGAACTGACGATGCTGCGGGAAGCCGACTTCTCCGGCTTCGAGTCCATCGTCGGAACCAGCACCGCACTTATGCAAACGCTTGCGCTGGCGCGCCGCGCCATGCAGGTTGATTCGACTGTCCTGATTACCGGAGAAAGCGGCACAGGAAAGGACTTGTTGGCAAGAGCCATTCACGCGGGGGGAAGTCGCGCGCGTAACCCGTTTGTGGCCATTTCCTGTTGCGCCATCCCTGAACAACTCGTCGAAAGCGAACTGTTCGGTCATGAGCGCGGATCGTTCACGGGAGCGAACGAGAAGCGCGTCGGCAAGATGCAGGTCGCCGACAAGGGTACGCTGTTTCTCGACGAAATCGGCGAAATGCCTTTGGATGCGCAATCCAAACTGCTGCGCGTGTTGCAGGGCGGACAGTTCTATCCCGTGGGAAGCACGAAAGTCATTGAGGTGGACGTCCGGTTTGTGTGCGCCACGAACCGCCACCTGAAAGAATGCGTCGAGAAGGGCACGTTTCGCGAGGATCTCTACTACCGCATCAACGTGCTGCACGTCGAGATGCCGCCGTTGCGAAAGCGCCGCGAAGATATTCCGAATCTGGTCAACCACTTCATCGCGATACACAAGCCTCGTGTGAATGCGCAAGTCCAGCGGTTCACCCCGGAAGCGATGGCAAGCATGGCGGCCTATGACTGGCCGGGCAATGTTCGAGAACTCGCGAATGTCGTCGAACGAATCCTGGTGATGCACAGTCACGAACGCGAGATTCGTGCCCAGCACCTCGCGGGGATCGTCACCCCCGCTGTGACGCGCCAGCAAACTGCCCTCCATGAGCTCGAAGGCCTGCGGCTGGAAGAGGCCGTGGCCCGAGTTGAGCGCCACCTGATTATTCGCGCCTTGGAGCAGACCGACTATGTGCAGTCGCGCGCGGCCGAAATGCTGGGAACCACGCGCCGCATCCTTAAGTATAAGATGGACTTGCTCGGGATCGAGTCCTCGTCGTCCGAGAATCTCGAAGCCAGTTAGTCTATCCGTGGCAGTGCCGAGTCGCACCCCAATCGGTTACGAACTACTGGGTGCTCCAATTGTATGGTCGAATGCTGAAGAACGATATGGAGAGATTGAATGAGTGTCACGGTTGTTGGATCGGTAGCGTTTGATGACGTGGAAACCCCGTACGGGCGAAACGTAGACGGGCTGGGCGGAGCGGCAACGTACTTCGCGATTGCGGCGGCCAACTTCACGCAGGTGAATATGGTCGCCATTATTGGCGAAGATTTCCCGCCCGAGCATATTGCGTTGTTCGAGCAGAAGCGCATAAACCTAGACGGCCTCGAGCGCGCGAAGGGAAAGACGTTTCGATGGGCAGGCCGGTATCACGCCAACCTGAACGACCGCGACACGCTGGACACCCAGCTCAACGTCTTCGAGCATTTCCATCCCAAGCTTCCCAAGGCCGCATGCGAGGCTCCATTCTTGTTTCTGGGCAACATCCATCCGGGCTTGCAGCTTGAAGTGCTGGAGCAAGCGAAACCGAAGTTTATCGGACTCGACACGATGAATCTGTGGATCAACATCGCGCTGGACGATCTTAAAAAAGTCCTCGCACGAGTGGATGCCATCATCGTCAACGACTCCGAGGTCAAACTCCTCACCGGCGAATCGAATCTCATTCGGGGCGCGAAGGCCGTCCAAGCCATGGGCCCGCGCATCGTCGTATTGAAGAAGGGCGAACACGGATGCCTGCTGCTCACGGAGAATGACATCTTCTCCGCCCCTGCATACCCATTGGAAGAGGTCTTCGATCCTACGGGCGCAGGCGACACCTTCGCGGGCGGTTTCATGGGCTACCTTGCGTCCCAAGGCAAGACGGACGCCGAGAGTCTTCGGCGCGCCGTCGTCTACGGTAGCGTCGTCGCCTCCTTCACGTGCGAAAAGTTTGGGCCGGACCGCATCGCCGAGATAGGGTCCGCAGATATCGACAAACGGTTCAAGGAATTCCAGGCATTGTCCGCCTTCTGATTCCAGTCGACGAGATTCACGACACACAAGGCGATTGCCCGCGTCGCGACAGGCGCGGGCAATCACTCATTTGCCTGGGACTCAATAACCGATCGCGCACCCGTCTTTGCGCGGGTCGGAGCCGCCGAACCAGCGTAGCGGGTCATCTGCCCGCCAGATACCTTGATAGCCGCCGAATTCCTGCGCACCATCGCGAATCACATGCCCCATCTCGGCCAGCCTTTGCTTCACCGCGTCCGGGATGTGCCGCTCGAAAGCTACGCTCCCTCCTGCCTTCATTGTGCTTCCGTCCGGGTCGGAACTGCCATCGTGGTTGACGCGCGGCTGGTCGCCCGCCTGCTGC
>JBAZRU010000494.1:0-5677 GCA_041662805.1 Candidatus Hydrogenedentales bacterium
GCCATGGACGTAACGGCCGATGCGAACGGCAACCCCATGGCCGACATGAAGAGACATCCGAATCCAAACCAGAATACATAGAGATTGAGAAACTGGAACGACCGGTGTACTACGGCGTCGCTGACGACTTCTCCGTTGATGCGCAACGGCCTGACGGTTTTGGGTCGAAACGTCGATTCGAGCCTCCAGTAACACAACTTGGCGAACATCAAGATCCGTATGATCTTTAACCCGCCTGCCGTCGAACCGGCACTTCCGCCCAATATCATCAAGACGACAAGAATCATCTGCGACAGATAGGGCCAGCGGTCGAAATCGTCCGTTACAAACCCCGTGTCCGTCATGCAGGATGCAACCTGGAATGCGCCTACGCGAATCGCGTGCCCAACCCCATAGTATTGCCGCTCCGGAATAGGCTGGAACGACTCCCCTTGGTCGGGGAAGCCTGCGTGGAACCCCATAAGATTCACTGTAATCAGGGCAGTCGCGACGATGAAGATACCGATGAATAGCCGCCACTCGGAATCCTTGATGATCGCCTTCCAGTCGCCGAGGTACATGGCAGCGAAGAGGCCAAAGTTCGTGCCCCCAATCAACATGAATACGATGAGGACGATTTCTATGGGCAAGCTATTGAACGCCCCGACACTCGCTTGCCTCGTCGAGAAGCCGCCTGTGGCAAGCCCGGCAAATGCGTGGCACAACGCCTCGTGCAGATTCATGCCCGCGACCATCAATGCAATGGTATTCACTACCGTAAGAAACACGTATATGTTGAAGATAATGAGTGCGCTCTGCCGGAATCGCGGGACGACCAGGCTTGCGGCCGGCCCCGTCGATTCGGATTTCACAATGAGCTTTCCGCCTGCGCCGAAATAGGGCAAGACGGCGATGAACAAGATAACGATTCCGATGCCGCCCAGCCAATGCGTGAAGCATCTCCAGAACAGTATGCTCTTGTCGATGGACTCGATATCGGCAATCACCGTGGAGCCGGTTGTCGTGAATCCGGAGACGCTCTCGAACAACGCATCGTTGAAACCGAGCGCGCCCACGAACACGAAGGGGAGCGCGCCCAGCGCGCTGACGGCAATCCACGTGAGGCCTACGAGTCCAATCGCCTCGCGCTCGAATATGCGCTTGGGCGCATTGCGTCCAGAATAGCGCAGGCAAGCGCCGATGCCCACGGACACGGCTACGGATCCCATTAGCGCTTCAAGCGCATGCCACTCGCGATAGTAGACCGCCCATGCCGCCGAGAAAAGCATCGTCAGCCCGACGGCGATACAGAGCATCCCCATGTACTGAGATAGAATGCGATAGTTCATATCCAACCACTAGTTGCGCGTTGTGTACGCCAACGGTTGAATCAGCCCGCGGTTACCAGCACAACCTTGCCCGAACTCTTTCTCTCGGCCACGAACTTCTGCGCCTCCGCCGCCTGTTCCAACGGAAACACATGCCGGACGACTATCTTCAAGGTCCCGGCGCTTAGCCATTTCTCAAGATCCTGGATCGCCCGGAACATAGCCTCGGCATCGGAGACGTACGTCATCAGGTGAAATCCCGAAACCGTAAAATTGTTCGTGAGCAATTGCAGCGTCGTCACGGTATTCGGTTGCTTGCCCGCAAGCCCTATCGCAACCAGCCTCCCGCGGGGCTTCAAACAGCGCAGACTCTTGTCGAAGATCTCGCCGCCAATGGAATCGACGATGAGGTCGCACCCTGCTCCCCCCGTGATGCGTTTGGCCTCCGCTGCAAAATCGCGCTTCGAGTAATTGATCGGAAAGTCGCAGCCGAGCTCTTCGAGATACTGGCACTTCTCGTCCGTGCTGCACGTCCCAATCACCTTGGCGCCAAGATTCTTCGCAATCTGGACCATGAGCGTTCCGAGTCCGCCCGCGGCAGCCTGCAACAACACGAACTGCCCTTCCTTGACGCCGGACAGAGTCACCAGCGTGTGATACGCCGACAGATACTGGCACGGAATCGCGGCCGCTTGTTGAAAGTCCAGCGACGCCGGCTTGGGCATGATGCGCGTGACTTCCGTCGTCACATAGTCACTGTAACCGTTCTCGCAAAAGCCGCAGACCGCATCGCCTACCTTCCACTCCGTCGCGTCCGCGCCCACCGCATCGATGACGCCCGATACGTCGAAGCCTGCGCCGAATGGCGGCTTGGGTCCATTGGGATACAATCCCTCGCGCTGCATGATATCCGCGTAGTTGAGACCGCAGGCTTCCACCTTGATCCGGACTTGAGATTCCTTGGGTTCCGGTATCGGCGCGTCGCTCATCTTCAACACGTCCGGACCGCCGAATTTGGTTACGAAGATACTTCGCATGGTGCGTCTTTTCCCGGGTTTTGGTTTCGTTTTAATAGACATAGGCGAGAGCTGCTGCTTCGCACGCGACTATACCACACCGGCTCGCACCGGCTCATATCAAGCGCCATCCGTTCGTCCTTTTACCACGCGCAACGACGTGAACTCCGCGGCAAACCCTTCGCCCTTCGGGCTGCACGCATACACGCCGCAACGCACGTCCGCGCCCTTCCTGTCTTCGAGAAGCCGCGCAAGACGTATCTGCGACCACGATTCATCGCCGGTCGAGACTTCGACAATATAGTCCACGCCCTCGCGGCGAACACGCAAACGAACCTCGCTGGTTTCGGACGCGAAGTCTTGCGTGGACCAATCGGAATAGCCATGGTTGGTCACGACGGCTCCCAATCGGTTCGGCCCTTCCGGCTCGAACTCGACCGAGGTCTTCAACCAACACGACGGCGAAAGCCAAACCATCAATCCCGCCTGATCGTACTGATTTGCCGGTTGGAAACGCACCTGCGTTGTCATCACAAAATCCGTGTTCGCCGTCGCATACAGAAAATGGCCGTTGTCGGCGGAAAACCCATAGTGCGTCTGTTGCCAGAAGTCGGTTTGCCCATCCGGATGCACGCGAAGACAATGCGCCTCCTCGTCGATTTCCCACCGTCTCGGCTCGCAGTGCCACGTCAACGCGCGCATCGAACGCATTGAAGCGAAGTCTTCGTCCAGGAGTACCTCGTACATGCTCATGCTCCGATTAGTGCAGCAACGCAGCCACTTGCGGCAACGTCGTGCCGCAAGGTCCGGCCAGAAATACGTCCGTCACGGTTTCCGTAAACTCCGTGGCCTCGATATTGGCTTCGATAATGACGGCGCCTTGCCGTTTCGCGGCGAAAGGCAACCCCGCCGCCGGGTACACCTGAGCCGATGTGCCGACTACCAGCATGACGTCGCAGTTCTGGGCCAGCGCTTCCGATTCGCACATCGCGTCCAGCGGAATCCCTTCCCCAAACATCACCACGTCGGGCTTCATCAGACCCTGACAATTCGCGCACCGCGGTGGATGCTTTCCCGGTTCGTTCACGTCGAAGGGCATTCGCGCGCGGCACTCAAGACACACAAGTTCCCGGAGGCTTCCGTGGTACTCAATCACTCTTCGGCTGCCCGCCGCCTGGTGCAGGCTGTCGATGTTCTGCGTGATCACGGCCTTGAGCTTGCCTGCCGCCTCCAGTTGCGCCAAGGCCGCGTGACCCGGGTTGGGCCGGCAATCTCGAAGCGTCGCGCCCAATTCGCACCAAAAGGCCCACACCCGATACGGATCCCGAAGATACGCATCGATACTGGCGTAGTCCTCCGGCGGATACTTCGTCCAAATCCCGTCCACGCCACGGAATGTCGGGATGCCGCTCTCTTCCGAAACGCCCGCGCCCGTCACCGCGATGCCGCGCTTTGCCTTCGCGAGGACCGCGGCCGCTTCATCGATTCGCGTCGTCATGCGACCGGCTCGATACGCTCCATGCCGTTCATGTACGGACGCAGTACCTCCGGCACTATGACAGATCCATCGGCCTGTTGGTAGTTCTCAATCACTGCAATGAGCGTGCGCCCGACGGCCAGGCCCGATCCATTCAGCGTATGCACAAACTCAGGCTTCTTTTCGCGCCGGCATCGAATGTTTGCGCGCCGCGCTTGGAAGTCCGTGCAGTTGGAGCAGGAACTGATTTCGCGGTAGCAATCCTGACCCGGCAGCCACACTTCGATGTCGTACGTCTTGGCGGCTCCGAAACCCATGTCGCCCGTGGACAGCGTGATCACCTGATACGCAAGACCCAACCGCTGGAGGATGACTTCCGCGTTCTGCGTGAGCGCGTCGTGCTCGTCGCAGGAAGTTTCCGCCGTCGTAAACTTATACAACTCGACCTTGTCGAATTGGTGTTGCCGAAGCATGCCGCGCGTGTCCTTGCCGTAGGACCCCGCCTCGCTGCGAAAACACGGCGTATACGCGACGTACTTGAGCGGCAGCAATTCCGCGTCGAGTATCTCGTCGCGATGGAGATTCGTGAGCGGCACCTCCGCCGTCGGCACCAGCCACAGGTCGCGCCCTTTCACCGAGAACGCCTCGTCCGCGAACTTGGGCAACTGCCCCGCGCCTTCCATGCTGGACCCCAGCACCAGGAAGGGCGGCAGGATTTCCGTGTACCCGTGCTCGCGCGTGTGAACGTCCAGCATGAAGTTCGTCAACGCGCGTTCGAGCCGCGCGCCAGCCCCCTTCAGCACTGTGAACCGCGCCCCGGAGATCTTCGCCGCGCTCTCGAAATCCAGAATGCCCAACTTCTCGCCAAGCTCAATGTGATCGCGCGGCGCAAAGTCGAAGTGCGGCGGCTCTTCCCATTTGCGTTCAAGCCGATTGGATCCCGCGTCCGGCCCCACAGGGACGGATTCGTGAGGGATGTTGGGGATGATGAGCAACTGGTCGCGAAGCTGTGTATCGAAGTCGCGCACGCGCTCCTCCAACTCCTTCGCCGTATCGCTCACCTTCTTCATCGCGGCAATGGCTTCCGCGGCGTCTTGCTTCGCGCGCTTGAGCTTCACGATCTCTTCCGATGCACGGTTTTGCTCCGCGCGAAGCTGCTCGAGGTCGTACAGAAGCTGACGCCGGCTCGCGTCCAACGCCAGGATAGCCTCCAAGTTGATCGAAGACCTTCGGTTCTCAAGAGCGGTCCGGAGCACATCGATATTGTCGCGCAGAAGTTTTGCATCAATCATGAGAGCGTTTTCCTAGATTGCCTTAAAGAATCCGCGAACCATGCATATCCACGGTGCCGCGAGGACACTGAAGAGACTACCGCGTTCCCCGCAGGATCGCGAGAATCCGGTCCAAATCGTCCAACGAATAGTACTCGATCTCGATTCGGCCCTTGTCCGACTTTTCGCCGTGCGTGTGAATCGACACCCGCGTCCCAAGGCTTCGCCGCATTTCGTCTTCCAGCGATGCCACGTGCGGGTCGCGCGATGCGGGCTTTCCGGACGCCTTCGGCTTGGACGGTGCAGCGAGGCGTTCCACCTGCCTCACCGACAAGCCCTGCTCAATCACGGCTCTGCACGTCGCGCTTTGGGCCTTGGGCGATTCCAAGGCCAAGATCGCCCGGGCATGCCCCATCGAAATCTTACCCTCGGCAACGCACCGCTGCACATCCGCGGGCAGATTGAGCAATCGCAGCGTATTCGCAACCGTTGCCCGCTTCTTGCCGACGTGCTCCGCGACTTCCTCTTGCGTCCAATCGAACTCGCGCATCAGCGCCTTGTACCCCTCCGCCAACTCGATGGCGTTCAGGTCTTCGCGCTGAATAT